>JAYKIC010000424.1:0-2618 GCA_035284985.1 Leptolyngbyaceae cyanobacterium | reverse complement strand
GATGCTCAATTAGGGGAGCGTGTGATGCAATCCGTCCCCTGCGACGATCTCAAATCAGTTCTGAAAAACATCATGATGGAAAAATTTGGAGCCAAAGCCAAAGCCTGACCGTTCAACGCCATCAGTTGATCAAACATTAGCCCATACTTCGTAGTGACGCGGCGGGAACATTCCATATCCCGCCGCGTTTTATTCTGGACCCGTCTACTCACCACCGCATCTAGTTGGGTATTGCTGTCCGTTTCCCTGGCACACAGACCTATATTTACAAAAATTCAGCATGACTTAACCACTCGGCAAGGGACTTAGGCCCCTTGTCCATCAAGCCGAACCCCCAAGCCATAGGCCCAAAATCCAGAGAACCGTCTCCCAATTAGGCTAGCTGAGCATTGCAGTAAGAAATATTTATTTAATCTTTGCAATCAAACACTCCACAACTGTTCACTTAACTTAACAAAAGAGGGTATACTTGGGGAGTAGGTATAAATCTTCATTGACACAATCGTGTTTTTAGATATGCGCCTATGCTGGTTGGTTGGACTCTTCCGAATTGAAATGGAACGATAGCGCCACTGCTTTCACCGACGCCTTCACATCCTCGCCGTTCAAAGAATCCGCAGGTTGTAGATCAATTGGACTGTTCTACGCCCCTAAGCCAGCCACTTACATCGATGCTTCACTGCGCTAGCTGGGCGTTTTGGAACATCCAACGCTGTGTAACTTAGATTGAACGTATAGGTAGTCACTCATGATCAGTCACGAATTTCCATGGTTGACGGCAATCACCCTATTTCCCCTGTTTGCTGCCCTCCCCATTCCCGTCATCCCCGACAAATACGGTAAGCGAGTGCGTTGGTATACCCTGGGTGTAGCCATTGCTGAATTTGCCCTTGTTATTTACACTTTCTGGACGCATTACGATACCGCTACAACCTCCATGCAGTTGGTAGACAACTATGCCTGGATGCCGCAGATGGGCTTTAATTGGACCTTAGCTGCCGATGGTCTTTCGATGCCATTAGTTTTACTGTCTAGCTTAATTACCACGTTGGCCATCCTGGCATCGTGGAACGTAAAGAAGAGGCAGCGGTTATTTTACTTCTTACTTTTATCAATGTACACCGCTCAAATCGGTGTATTTTTAGCCCAAGACTTCCTCCTGTTCTTCCTAATGTGGGAATTGGAACTCGTTCCAGTTTATTTATTGATTTCTATCTGGGGCGGCAAGAATCGTCGTTATGCCGCCACTAAATTTATTCTCTACACGGCTGTTGGCTCCATCTTTATCCTGTTAGCTGCCTTCGCCATGGCATTTTACGGTGACACCGTAACCTTCAACTTGCAAGAATTGGCCCTGAAGGATTATTCAACTCCCTTCTCGGTAGCTATGTATGTGGCATTGCTAATTGCTTTCGGGGTAAAACTTCCCATCTTCCCCTTCCACACTTGGTTGCCGGATGCCCATAGTGAAGCCCCCGCTGCTGCCTCCATGATTTTGGCTGGCGTATTGCTTAAGATGGCAGGCTATGGCTTAATTCGGATGAATATGGAAATGCTGCCCAATGCCCATGCATACTTTGCGCCTGTACTCGCGGTCCTCGGTGTTGTCAGCATTATCTACGCTTCTTTAACAGCTTTTGCTCAAACGAATTTGAAGCGGCGGATGGCCTACTCCTCCATTGCCCACATGGGATTTGTGTTGATTGGAATCGCTTCCTTCTCTGATTTGGGTGTAAGCGGTGCGGTTTTCCAAATGATTTCCCACGGATTGATTGCAGCCGTATTGTTCTTCTTATCCGGTGTAATCTACGAGCGCACCCACACCTTGTCCATGGATGAAATGGGTGGTATTGGTGCCCACATGTCCAAGACATTTGCCTTCTTTACCGCAGCAGCCATGGCTTCCCTGGCCCTGCCTGGAATGAGTGGGTTCGTAGGAGAGCTGACGGTGTTCCTAGGATTTGCCCAAACTGATGCCTACACAGCGTCCTTCCGAGCGGGGATTGTGATTCTAGCAGCTATTGGTGTGGTACTCTCCCCTATTTATCTGCTGTCCATGCTACGTCAAGTCTTTTTTGGCCAAGAGAATCCCACATTGGCAAATGTTACCTTTTCAGATGTTAAGCCCCGCGAGATATTCGTTACCGCTTGTCTCTTAGTGCCCATTATTGGGATTGGCATGTATCCTAAGCTAGCAACCCAAACCTATGATATTAAGACAACTGCGGTGGTGGCTCAGTTGCAGGATTCTCTAACGGTGGTTGCAGAAAATCCCTTCCACTTCGATTTCCCAGCGCTCAATGCTCCGATGGTGATTGGTGCGAAGGTACCGGATTCTATTCAAATTAACGATTAGGATTCGCCTAAAAGATAGGTTGCTGTTTAATCTTTCCTCCCAGTTAGATAGCAGCGTTGGCACTGCCAGGGCTTGACCCCAGCTATCATCAGTAAAAGCAGATGAAAAAGTAAAAATGGATGCCAGAGTGTCTTATTGATCTGATTGACTGACAAAACTTTTCCCCTCATCCCTAAATCCCTTCTCCCACAAGGGGAGAAGGGACTTCAAACCAGGTTCTTGGGTCGAAAGCCCCTCTCCCGCTCTGGGAGAGGGGTTGGGG
>JAYKIC010000423.1:0-5912 GCA_035284985.1 Leptolyngbyaceae cyanobacterium | reverse complement strand
TAGTAATACCGCTGGGGATAAACGAGTCACCGACTGCGGCGTTTGCCCCATCAGTCAGCGTTCCCGTGGGCAACTCTGGGGTCGCCCCTGTGCCCTGAATGAACACCCCCATGGGCGCATCGATGGTAATATTGCTCCCTTCTCCGCCTGCACCCTGCAACACCGAGGTACTAATCACACTGCCCCCATTGATTAGCAAATCCCCTGCCGATTGAACCGTGATGGTTCCAGCATTGCCAGCCCCAGCGGTCAAACTAAACAGGCTACTATCGTTCAGCACCACATCGCCAACGGTGGTGGTCAGGCGGATCGGTCCAGCCGCGCCAGCGCCCAAGGTAGAGGTATTGAGAAACGAGAAATCGGAAAGGGCGATCGCCCCCGCGTCAATGTCAATCCTGCCCCCCACCCCAGCGGCAACCGTACCTGCATCAATGAAGGAGCGATCGCCCAGCATCAGCGTATCCCTGGCGGTAATTTGAATATCCCCCCCCGCCCCCGTAGCCGAGGAATTGGACTGAGTGGTAATGCGACTGCCATCAGCTAAAAGACTGGTTTGCGCCTCCAGGGTAATCGGTCCCCCATCACTGCTGCCCAAGGTACTGGTATTGAGAGACGCACCATTGAGTAACTGGATCGTATCCGCTGCAATGAAAATACCCAGCGTTTCGGCCCCCCGGCCCTGACCTCCAATGCCGCATAGTAAGACACGGCATCCAGAAGCACCGTTCCCCCCGGTGCTTCCCCCCGGATCTCCCCAACCCCCGACAGCCCGACAGAATCAAATTGACTGCCGCGCACTGCCACAGAACCGCGATCGCTAATCAGATCGATAGAACCGCCCCGGCCTGCATAGCTATAAGCCCGAACATTATCATTGATTCCGCCCGATATCACCGTGTCCCCCGATGTCGTGGGAATGACCGTGGCCGAAGCGGCGATCGCCACCCTACCCCCTAGAGTCAGCACCCAGCCTAAATCTGCCGTCGTTTGTGCCAGCCGTTCTGATACGGAGAACGCATCAGAACGGGGAGTGGAGCGCAACCCTGCCAGGGAAGTAATTTCACGGATTTGACCCCGTGCCCCCAATTGCACCTGGACCGCAGCTGGGATAGAGGCGATCGCCACCTGTCCCCCCGGTGCGGTCAGTATGCTCGAACTGACCGCGGTTTCCCCGATTAAAGTTAAGGATCGACCCGCCCCCACCGCTAGATTCGCCGCATTAATAATTGCTCCCGATCGGCCCGAAATCAACCCCCTGAGTTTCCCCCACATTAAACTCAAAAAAACTGTGGAAAATGACGTTCAACTCATCTCAATCACAAAGTTTTCGGGGCTGAGTCCGGTGGTGCCTTGGGCGATCGCCAGGGTTATGGTTTCTGCCAATGGTCCGTTGCCATCCTCGTCTAGGCGAATCTCGGTACTGCCATTTCCTTCGACTAATTGAACGAATTGCTCAAAAGCTTGCATATCAACAGTTTCCGGTTCAGAACTTTGCTTAAATGCTTCACCAGCAAAAATGGCGGACAGGTCAAACTGATCCTTGGCGGGATTAAACCCTTGCACCATATCGGTGCCGTCATGGATTTGTTGGTAAACAAAGGTGTCACGACCTGCACCACCCCGAAGAATGTCGTTGCCTTTGCCGCCAATTAAAATATCATGACCCGCTTGACCAAAAAGGCGATCGCGTCCTGTTCCACCCTGGAGGATATCGTTGTGTTTGCCGCCCCGGAGGCGATCGCGTCCTCGTCCGCCTTCTAGTAGATCACGACCCATGTCCCCCCAGAGGCGATCGTGTCCTTTGCCACCATTGAGCAAATCACGTCCAATTCCCCCCCAAAGGCGATCGTTTCCACCGTTGCCAAAGAGCTTGTCTTGACCAAAACTATCGGATCTGAACCCGCTGATAATCACATCATGCCCCGGCCCGCCTCGAATCCAGTCGGCTTGGGGAGTCCCTTGCAATTGATCGGAGTTGACGGTTCCACGCTGGGTAACTTGAGCGGCTTGTTGCCGAAAGATGATTTCTGGGGGAGCAATACCAATACCCCATGGGCTAGTCCTGGTTGGGAACGATGATGGATTGGATTCAGGGGCTACAGGAGAAACAGGGCTGGGAAGAGGGGCGATCGCATCCGGTTCCCCTGGGGTGGGATTAGAGTCAGGTCCATCCACATTAGAAACCGGATCTGGGGTGGGGGCAGACGTAGGATCAGGTTCAGGCTCAGGACTAGGCGCTGGCTCAGGACTAGGCGTTGGCTCAGGACTAGGAGTCGGTTCAGGACTAGGAGTCGGTTCAGGACTAGGCGTTGGCTCAGGACTAGGCGTTGGCTCAGGACTGGGGGTCGGTTCAGGACTGGGGGTCGGATCGGGCGTAGTTGCCCCATATTCTACGGCACCAATATCGGGTTGACTGTCCCGCTGTGCCCCAAGCTGGTCAGTGCTAGGAAGGTTGGGGCCAATACCTGCGTCGATGGCTGGACTATTGGTTAACAGGGCATGGGTGGGGAGCTTGCCACCGTTACTTTGAAGGGGAGCTAACAGCGGATCGATGAGTTGAATAGTGCTAGTGGCATTGTAATCGTTGAAATTGTTGGTTTGTTTAGGTTGCCATTGGATGTTGCCACCATTATCTGTTAATTCACGGTTAGTATGTTGTTGAATCCCCCAGTTATTTGTGCCATTATCAGCAGTATTGTTGAAGAAAATAGTATTCTGTACCGATACTGGACTACTGTTAGCCGAAATACCACCCCCAACCCATCCGGCATGGTTGTTGGCGATCGTGCTGTTGCGGATAGTAGTGGGACCGTAGAGGGCCATGCCGCCTCCCACTTTATTGGAGGCGGTACCATTAACCCGGTTGCCGGAAAAGGTGCTATTGAGGATGGTGGTGGATGCATCCATCATCCATAGCCCGCCCCCTTGGTTATTGGCGGTGTTGTTGGCAAAGGTGGTGTTTTCGATGCTCAAACCTCGATTCAGCCCATTGCTGAGGACGACAACCGCGCCACCGTTGCCAGCGTTACCTTGAGGCAGATCCAGGACTTGATTGTCGAGGAAAGCGGTGGATTGGATAACAACGTTGTCTTGGGTTCCGGTGTAGAGGTAGGCTGCGCCCCCTTCTCCCCTGCCTTGATTGCCTTGAAAAACACTGTCGGTAATGCGAATGGTGCCCGATGTGGCATCACTGGAGGTACTGGCGCGATCGGTATAGATGGCTCCACCGTAGCCCCGTAAGAAAGGATTGCTGTTACCTGTGTCATAGCGGGCAGCGATAGTATTATTGTTGGTAAATGTGGAATTTTCAATAGTTAGTTTTCCGTTAAGGCTATTGATTGCACCACCATTAATTCCTTTATTGCCCGTAAAAGTACTATTGCGAACGGTGAGGGCATTTGGTCCCCAAAAGGCGATCGCCCCTGCACCCCGTTCATCATTGGCAGCGATCGCTTCATTGCCTGTAAAGGTGCTGTCTGTAACGGTAACGGTTCCTTCAAATGCACTAAAAATAGCCCCCCCGCCAGCATCCGCCACATTGTTCTCAAAGGTAACGTTATCAACGGTCAGGGCAGTTTGGTGGGTAGTATTAATAGCGCCCCCCCGTTCGCTGGTATAACCATCTACCAACTTGAGATTACGAACGGTCAGATTAGTGGGAGTAGCCGAGGTGGAGTTGACCTGAAAGATCCGGGATGACTGATTGCCGCTCAGCGTCAATCCGGCAGCATTGGCTCCATCAATGGTGAGGGTAATTCCGGTAGGAACTTCGAGTTGACCACTAGTAAGGGTCAACGTTTGTCCCGTGAGGCCAGCATCAAACTGAATGGTGTCGCCTGACTGGGATTGGGCGATCGCGTTTCGCAGACTACCGTTTCCGGAATCGGCCAGAGTAGTGACGATATGAGTTGGCATAAGTAATGAAATGGCTGCAAATGATGTGTGGCTAAGCAAAATGGGTCATTGGATAGATGCCACCAATAGATGCAGAAAGAGTCAAATCAATCAAACCGAAACAGTGCCTCTTATGCCATCAGGACTAACACGTATTAATTTTGTTCCTCGATTGGCCCACTTTCTGTTTTTAATCATCAGTCTCCACCAGTCGCTGGATTTCTTCAACCATCAGCCCTGTGCGATCGCTAATCGTTTCGATGGGTAGTATATTCAGAAGCGATCGCGCAATGGCGATCGCGGTTTCCTTTGCCCCTTCAGCCCGTCCTTCAGCCCGTCCTTCAGCCCGTCCTTCAGCCATTGCTTCCTCCCTAGCTGTATCCATCACATTATTGAGGTCACGATAATATTTGAGGCTATTTTGATAGTTGTCCTGTTCAATAGTTGAGAAATTAGCAATTTCGGCAATTTCAAACAGGTGCAGAAATACTGGATCTTGGAATGGTTGGGGACGGTCTTCTAAATCAGGCAAATGTCTGAGTAGAAACAGCCATTTGTCTTGGTGAGACTCTAATTGATCTAGCGCTTTGGTAAACTTGGGTAGCTCAACATAGATGAACTTCAGTTTGTCGTAAAACACCTGACACTTTTGATCTTTGAGTTCAACGGTATGGAGATAGGTTGGGTCTTTTTTGTGGTCATCAAAGGTAAAGTCAAGAATGCCAATTGAATAAACTGGAGTTAGTTTATAGTTCCAATTCCCCCTGCGTGCCTGTTCTTGGATGGGAAAACTAGCGTAAAACACACTGCGGTCCTTAAAAAAGTTTTGTTTCGCCTTCTGAATTTCGACAATGATGCGATCGCCATTCACTCCCTGACAGTAAATATCAAAGATGGCCTTACGATCAAGAGGCGTATTACCCAAGTTTTCAGTAATTTTGTAAGAGCAATCTTGAATTTGGTGGTGGGGTGGCAGAATAGTGTTGAGAAAATCGAGCAGTAATTGTTTGTTGGGTTCGCTGCCAAAAACCCGCTTGAAACCAAAATCAGTCAGGAGGTTGACATATCGTTCTTGAAGGGGGAAGGCCATAATAAATCAAAGTCACTCCAGCAGGAAGAGTTATTAATCTGTTCCATATGGTTAATCCGTTCTAGTCAAAGTATATCGTAAATTTGCAGACTTTTCCCTTCCCACTCACCTCAACCCCTTGATCCGTAACGTACAGGGCCGCATAAGGCCAAAATCCACCAGAGGCGGGACAACTTAAAGCCAGTTACCCACCAGAGTAAAAGCAGCCCAGCGATTGGGGCGATTGTACTGGGTGCGAGGATTATCCCGCAAAAATGATAGTTGAGCATGGCGTAGTGCGTCAGCCTTAGTCATATCAGGATGGGTCAGTTCTTGATAAAACCGCACCATAAACTCAGTGGTGGAGGCATCGTTGATCTGCCAAAGGGTAGCGAGGGAACTCCTCGCTCCAGCCCGAATCGCAATTCCCGCCAAACCGAGGGCAGCAAGGCGATCGCCCGTTGCGATTTCACAGGCACTCAGCACCAACAATTCCACGGGTTCGTTAACCACCCGTTGAGGATCGCCCACCCGCAGTACCTGGTCAATGTCTGGGGCCGTAATCGCCCCTTGCCAGTCCAGAATAAAGGTTTGCGCTGGATCGGAGCTAAAATTACCGTGGGTGGCTAGGTGAATAATATTAAAGGGAGTTTCAGCTAAATTTTGCTGAATATTCTGTCGTAAAAATGCCTCATCACCTGTACCCAACCCTATTCTCTGGAACCTTAACATTACGCTGGGTTAACTAAACCGATTCTTGTTCGTCCCGTTGTTTTTGTTGTTCCAAACTATCAATCATGGCATTGACCGCCGCAAGGCGAATTTCTAGGGAATCCTTTACCCAGCGCAAACAGCGTAGACGCTTTTCACGGTAATCGGTAGACGAACAGGTGGTGTCATTAAACATGGGCCAAAAAGGAAACATTGATCATCCTCCAAAGGCGAAGAA
>JAYKIC010000422.1:0-3741 GCA_035284985.1 Leptolyngbyaceae cyanobacterium | reverse complement strand
CTCCATATCCGTGATTGGATGGAGGGGGGGGACGGGGCTGAGGATGGCGGTGGGGGGAAGGAGTGGGGGATCGGGGGATCGGGGGAGTGGGGGAGTCTGGGGGTAGGCCCGTTCTTCCCTCTTCGTTCTTCGTTCTTCGTTCCTTCCATCCAGAGGGGGAACAATGTAAGGAGAAATGAGAACAGGGAGGCGGTGGGTCAGGGCAAGGCTTTGGTAGAGGGTGGCAGCCACTTCGGCACGGGTTGCGCCCCGATTGCCGTTAAGGCGGTGGAGGTTGGGATAATTGACCACCAGTTGGTGTTGGGTGGCGGTGGCGATCGCGCCCATGGCCTCAGATGGAATCGAGTCGAGATCAAAAAAATAGGAATCGAGGGGGCCGGGATGCCGATCTGGCAGGCTAAGGGCACTGACGACAGCGGTGAACAATTGCCAGCGTTTAATATCTAATTGGGGCTGGAAACTGCCATCGGCAAATCCCGCCAACAGTCCGGCTTGGGTAACACGCTGAATGGCTTTAGCGGCCCAGTGGCGAGGGGGAACATCAATAAAGGCACGGGGTGCGGTGCGGGGGAGGGGATTAAACAATTGCACCAACAGGGCCGCAAATTCAGCCCGACTCATGGCCTTTTCCGGGGCAAATTGGTCGGGGGCAATGCCTCGAATTAGTTGCCGTGCGGCCAATCCTTCGATAAAGTTTGCCGCCCAGTGAGGGGAGGGCAGGTCTGCGAGTTGACCCGTATCCCGCACGTCGGAGAAGGTGACAGGTTGGGCGGGGGGCACGATGAGGTAGGGAGAGGCGATCGCCCCCACTTGTCCTCGAATCACCTGCACTTGATAGAGCAACACCGCCGTTTCCGCCCTGGTAATGGGGCGATTGGGGGTCAGTTGGCCCGTGTTGGGATGGTTGACCACCAAATGTTTGTAGGTGGCGGTGGCTACTTCATCTTGGGCATAGGGGGGAATGGTGGCGCGATCGCCATACCGTTCCAATTCCTTAGCCTCCCCTCCAGTCAGGCCCAGCCCATTCACCAGGGAAACCATGGCCTGCACCCGCGTCAGTTCCTGTTCCGGGCGCACCGTGCCATCGGGGAATCCGGCGATAAACCCCATTTCACTGGCTTTGCGAATGGCGATCGCCCCCCAAAAGGAGTCCTGAAGATCCCGGAAGGGGGGGGGAGCGGTGACGGCAGGGAGGTCAAACAGTTGGGCCAACAGAGCCGCATATTGGGCACGGGTGAGGGATTCGTCGGGATAGAAGGAGCCATTGGGAAAGCCTTGAATAATGCCCTGTTGGTGTAGGGCTTCGATAAAGGCACGCGCCCAATGATCGATGCAGTCGGGGAAGGCGATGAGGGGCGTGATCTGGGGTGGCGCATCTGGAGCCGTTGCCAGGGGTTGGGTCACTACCCCATTTCCTTGTAGCTTGCCATCGGGTAAATAATTGCCTCCGATCGTCACCGGATGGGAGGTTTGCACTTGTATGTCGTAGCGTTGGTTGGCGGCGATCGCATTTTCCCCCGGTTGCTGAGCTGAGCCTAAATGGGGTTGGGCCGACTCCAGCACCACGATGCCATCTTGGTTATGGCTAATGTGATTGCCCCTAATTTTGGGAGTAGCGGTCCCTGCGATCGCCATCCCCACCTGATGCCCCATGACTTGATTGTGGCTGAGGGTCGGAGTCGCCCGGTCTCGGATGGCAATACCGTATCCCGTGAAGGGTCTGTCCTGCCGTTGTACTACCGTCCGCACCACCGTCCCCGTTCCATCCGCTAGAAAAATCAGCCCACAGCGGTGATTGGCCTCAAATCGACAATCTTGAACCAGGACCGACCCCGCCGTTGTCACCACCATGCCCTCCCGCTGACACTGGTTCACCTGGCAGTGGCGCAAGGTCGCTTTGGCCGATTCGACCCAAACTCCGGTGCCCTGATCGGTGTTATTGGTAATGATCACATCTTGGATAATACTGCGATGGGAGGGCACGACCGTCACGCTTTGATACCCCGCCGTTGGACTAAAGAAAACATCTCCTCCCTCGATTAAGACCGTCTTAGGGACATCTGTAGAGGTGGCAGAGGTGGCCACATCTCCCTTTAAAATCACGTCGGAGGGAATGACGAGGGGAAATGGTTCACCCTGTTCGTGGGAATAGCGCCCTGGAGCCACGTAGATAATGGTGCCTGCGATCGCCTGTTGCAAGGCATAACCAAGGGTGCGGAAGGGCTGGGCTGAAGTGCCAGGGAAGGTATCATCACCACGGGCAACATTGACATAGAGGACCAGTACCGGAGAATGGACAGAAGAATGGGCCATAATTAGGTTGGTAAATCCAAAGGTTGGTAAATCCACAACTAGACTAGTTTTAGCTCACTGGCAGGGCATTGAACGATGACGCGAACGGGAATCATACTGGTTGGCATCGGGGTGAATGGGGCGATCGCCCTCATCTGTAGTCTTTGTACCTGGAAACTATTGCAGTTTCGTTACACAGTAATCCGCTGGGATCACCAACTCAACACCCTAGAGCAAGAATTGGGGCAAACCCTTGCCCAAGCCCCGACCATGATGCTGGCCGGACCCCAGCAGATTAAACAGGGACGGCGGCAGTTGCGCCACCTTCAGACTAGCCTGCGGTCATATTATCAGGGGAGTTGGGCACTGATTCGCGTGCTGCAATGGGCGCGATCGCTCAAATGATCACCCCCCCCACTGTAGGATAGGCCGAACGTAATTGAACTTAAGGGATTGAGCTGTTAATATTCCCAAACGAAAACGGCTTTAGGGCAAGTGCTTCAGCTTAACAGTGGTCTGATATGGTATCTCTGAAAGGGAGAAGAGCGATGGTTAAGCGTGTGGAGGAAATAGATTTATGGTAGATAGTGGGGCGAAAACTGGGACATATCGTGGGGTAAAAGCATCCGAACGGCAGAGTGACGAAGGCAATCAGGCTCAAGCGGGGGTCTTTGTGGGTGGCATGATTGTGGGAGCGGCAGTGGGGGCGGCGGCGGGGGCGATCGCGGGCCTCTTGAGCGCACCCCACGACGGTAAAGCAACCCGTACCCTTCTCAAACAATCGGTGGATGAACTGCCACAGTTGACCCGCGATGTCGCCACTAGTATGCAATTCCAAGGGCAACGCCTAGTGAAAACCAGCTTCAATGGTTGGGAACGGACCCTACTCCGGCTTCGTACCGCCATTTCCACGGGAATCGCTGTCAGTCAACAGGAACGTCAACGCCTCGCCCAAAAAGGACAATCATTCTCTTCCCCTGCCCAGCCAACCAACACCAATGCCAAATCTTGAGGGTCATGACGTAATGGAATCCATGGTGGACTTCCTGATGAATCCGCTGCTCTGGTTTGGACTATCAGCACTTCTGGTAGCCATCAGTCTGGTCGCGCTGCTAGCCGTTGCGGTGCCTGTGCTGTGGCAACTCGCTAATGTGGCTCGCAGCGCCGAAAAGTTATTAGATACCCTCAACCGTGAATTACCCCCCACCCTGGAAGCCATTCGTCTCACGGGTCTGGAAATCACTGATTTAACCGAAGATGTGAGTGAGGGCGTACAAAAGGCCGGACGTGTTATGCAGCAAGTGGATCGGGGGGTCACCACTGTCACCAAACAGGCTAACCAAATTCAAGTAACGGCTAGGGGTAGCATTGCCGGATTCAAAGCGGCATGGACCGTATTACGGGGCAAGCATTTAGACGACAGCAAAAGATGAAGGGGTTCGTTATCCT
>JAYKIC010000421.1:0-4914 GCA_035284985.1 Leptolyngbyaceae cyanobacterium | reverse complement strand
CCCATTCCATTGATAGCGATCGCCCCATTGGTTGGGACGTGGTGGCCAACCGCTATCCTTAACTTAAGTCCTGTGATTGGGAGCACTGAATCTGTTTTGCGACAATACCAATATGGCGGCTCTAAACTGGCTGTCCTCAACATGGTTGGTTGCCAAAATGATTTCCATCTAATCCTTAATCCCCTATGATCAAGAATGGTTCAATTACTAGGGTAGGGGCCAATAATAATGCCCGATCTTGAGTAAAGGGACTGCCCCATCCGTTTTCTGGCCTCGGTATTTATGGTGAATGTAATGACTTCCTCAACCCCATCAGCATCTGATCTGATTCGTGCAGTTGAAAAGGCTAACTCAGCCCAGAGCCTTGTGGATGCTGTCCGAGATTTAGCCGATGCTCAAGTTGAGGCAGGGATTCCCTTACTGATTGAAGCGTTGGGATATAACAACCCTGGTGCGGCAGTGGCGGCGGTTGATGGTCTGGTTGCCCTAGGGGATGTAGTGGTTCCAACCTTGCTGGAGCAAATTGATGGCTATAATTACGGGGCAAGGGCTTGGGCAGTACGTGCCCTCGCTAGTATTGGGCATCCCAATGCTCTGGAAACCCTACTGCATACCTTGGAAACTGACTTTTCCATGAGTGTGCGACGGGCGGCGGCACGGGGACTGGGAATGTTGCGCTGGCAGCTTTTGCCTGCGGCAGAGATTGAACCTGCTCAGTCTCAAGCATTGACTACGCTCTTACCGATCACCAATGATCCAGAATGGGTTGTACGCTACGCGACAGTGGTGGGATTACAGGCATTGGCGATCGCCATCCCCCCCGATCACCCCGACTGGCATGGCAAAATCTACGATTGCCTCAGCCAAATGCAGTTGACTGACGAAAGTCTGGCAGTGCGAACCAGGGTGCAACACGCTCAAGCAACGATCAGCCAATTCATCCAAGACCAATCTAACCAGCTAAACACCAGCACCTCACCGGATTGGCAAAATATTTTAGATCAGGTGTATCAGCGTAAGGCCAGTGAGCGGCCCCTGAAAGAGGGTGATCCCCGTCGATTTAAATCAGTTGCCGCCGTGATGGCATCCTCAACTGACTAATGTTTTCTTTTTAATTGGTAGATCCCTTAACATATTGCTTGGCAAGGGAATGGCCATTCCTTACTCTGTAATTTCCATTTCGATGGGCAGAGGGGTTTGGGATAATTCAGTCCTGCGCCAGTTTGCTAGAATCGCTGGCTGAAGTGCCTCAAGAGCCTGTCGGTAGTACGGATCGCCATAGGTTCCTCGCAGTGAGGGTTCAGTGGCTAATCGCTGTTGTTGTTCCAAGGTCATGGTGACAACCACATCGGGGGTGATGCCCCGATGGCTAATGTCCGTCCCATCCGGAGTGTAGTAATGGGCCACCGTCACCGCTAAACCCGACCCATCCGACAAAGAATGCACTGCTTGAACCAACGCTTTCCCAAATGTTTTGTGCCCTACCACAATGGCCCGATTGTTATCGGCTAGGGCACCTGTGACAATTTCACTTGAACTGGCAGAGTTACCATCCACTAAAACTGCCAAGGGTAAGGGGGTCAACGCGCTGCCATTGGCAAACACTTCTTCACTATCACCATGACGATCCACCGTTTGCACAATGGCTCCGTTTCCTAACCACATGCGAGAGATGTCAATACTAGCACTCAATAGCCCCCCTGGATTGCCTCGCAAATCCAAAATAAAGGCATCTACGTCTTCAGCGGCGAGATCTGCGATCGCTGCTGCCATTTGTTCTGGTGCATGGGCACTAAATTCGCTGAGTTGAATGTATCCAATCGCCGTTTGTCCCTCTTGTTGGGAGGAATAGTGGACGGCTGGTAATTCCAACTGAGCACGAATTAGGGATAGATCAATAGTTTCAGTGATATCCTCTCCAGTGGCAACGGTCAAATTGAGTGGGACACCCACTTCTCCACGCATGAGATCCGCCGCTTCTTGCACATTCATCCCTGCTGTGGAGGTGCCCTCGATGGCTAGGATGCGATCGCCCGTCCCTAATCCTGCGGCAGCGGCAGGTGATCCCTCCAATGCTTCCACAATGGTGAGCATACCCGTATCGTCCGGAACGCTGAGGCGTAGACCTACCCCAGGAAACTCTCCGGACGTTTGATTGGTTAACTCTGCATACTGATCCGGGTCCATAAATCGGGTGTAGGGATCGTCCAAATCTCCCAAGACTTCCCGGAGCGCATCGTAAGCCTGGTCTACGGACGTATAATCTTGACTCAGCAATTCCGTCCGTACCGCCTGCCAATCTAATTGATTAAAACTAGAGTCTACATATTCGGCATTGATAATTTGCCATGCTTCATCCAAGATTGCCTTCGGACTGTTTTGGAGGGCTGCGGTACTGGATGGGCCTAGAATGGGCAGCAAAAAGGAAAGCAGGGTCGTGCTAGTGGCGATCGCTCCTCCAAGGAGCAGTTGACGTGACAATGCGGGAAAAGATGGCAGTAATCTCATAAATTGGCCCAGATTAGCAATTGATAATTTAGACAGTAGCGTAATAGTTAGGCCCCTTCATCTAGTGGTTGTGCCAGTTCGACAAAGTAGTCTCAACTTGAAGAAGCATTCGTTCAGAAGATAGTCCCTTACAGCAACCTCACCACATACATCCTAAATCTAGCTTACTTTTTATAAAGTACGGTTAAAACCGAGAAATGTAGGAATTGCTTAAAGCACACCAAGGCAATTCCTGCCTAGAAAGGTTAAACAACTCCGTAATTTCCCCATGGTTTAAGACCAGAATTCGATGAAATTTCAAGATAATGTTGTAAAAGTTAGTGTAAGCCAGTAGTTTCACTCTTGAAAAGTCAGAGGACCATGAAGAATAATGTATATCACTAATGTTGTCGAAGTTTATTTGTGTTAGTGTATCTACTTAAGTTAACTGCTTTATCTATGTTTTATTTATAACCAAGCAAATTTTGCGTGACTAGGGTGATAACTAAATTATTAAAGTTGACAGAATTAGAGTGGGCATAATACCGTATGTCTGCTGCAAGGTTTTAGTGATCTTATTTTTGATGACTGAGTGATTTTCTTAACATAGCTGGATATGGATTTGTACTCCGTAGTTCATTTTGAACCTGTGAGGGAACACTCCATTCCTGCTATCGTCACTCTTGAAAGAGAGAGCTGTAATGGTCCGATGTAAATCTTGTTAATTCTTGTTGAAAGAGACAAAAAACTTTGTAATTAATAAAATTCAGTGCCTATTCTTAATTTTTCTTTGTGTAACCTTCAAAAAACTTCGATTTAATGGTGCTTAAGGGCACCACTAGTTTCGGGCCAGTATGAAGGGCTGAATTATTGTTGTAACACTCAACCTGAGGGAAAATCTGCCATGCATGTTCATTCCGTTTCTATGAAGTTAGGGGTTCTCGTTTTGTGTGCAGGGCTGCTGCTGCCTACTGCTGTTGTTCAACTTACTTCTCCCAGTCTTGGTTTTGTTGTGGGGCAATTTAGTCCCGTCCAAGATATTGCTGAGCCTTATTGTCAGTTTCAAGGGTCTTGCTCATCAGATATCAGTTTGCAAGCCATGGTTGAAAAGGCTGTGGGAAGCCCTTACTGTCAGTTTCAAGATGCTTGTCCCTCTATTGAGGTTTAGGGTTGATGAGCGATCGCCCTTCCTAACTCCCTACATTTGCGAATGGATGTTAGCTAATCGCTGGCATGGCTAGGGTGGGCGTATCTCGCATCTGAACTTAATGGGTAGGGCAGCTGGGCAATGGTTGGGAACTGCGGCTGATTTGGCCAATTTGTTATAAAGTAGCAGAGGTTCATTCCACCATACTGCACTCAAATTTTATGAAACACTCTCAGCATTTGTCTGTCCCATTACAGTTCTGTGCCAATGGTCAGTCATTGGTCGGCTTATCGTTCATTTCATCCAGTTTAAGGAAGCGGTTGACAGCATTGGGGGCGATCGCCGCTATGACCAATGTTGCGGTGCTGAGTAGTTGGGCCTTGACGAGTCAGCCTGCAAGTAGCTTCCCGCTTCGTAGTCGCCCTGAACCCACTGAAGCGCAATTTGAAGAGTGTACCGAAACCTTGCTGGGGTTAGGGATTGAAATGGCCACAGTCGTAGACACCTGTGGATCTGCGGCTGCTCCTAAAGCCCTATCTAGCTGTATTGAAGATATTAGTGTCTCCACCCTAATTCCTGCCACCGATGCGTTAGCGGGGTGTGTGCGAGTGCGCCGACCAGAGGAAATGGCTACCTGCGTGGTTGACTTAGATATAGAGTTTGTGGGTGCGCTTTCGTCCCAAGTTCTTGGTTATTGTAGCCGTAGCCTCTTACCTACTATCTTCAAAAACTGTGTTCAGGGAGTTACCTCAGAAACTGTGACCGATGCCATGTTGGTTATGGATGCCTGTGGAGAAGTAGACTATGATGCGCCCGAGGTTTTCTTACCGACATTTCAGTCTAATGGGGCTGCCCAGTAATTGAAGTCGCATGTCATGGTTACTCCATCCCCAACTTTGAACCAGCAAGATTTGCCTTTGGTGCATCGATTGGTTCAATCAGCCCACCGGAACCATGCTGCTTTTTATGCTCCTGGCCATAAACGGGGCCAAGGATTATCCCTGGCCATGGCTCAACTGCTGGGAGATCGCCATGCCGTGCAAGCCGATCTCCCAGAGTTGCCAGAATTAGATAACCTATTTGCGCCAGAGGGGGTGATTCAAGCGGCCCAGACCTTGGCCGCAGCGGCATTTGGGGCAAAACAAACCTGGTTTCTTGCCAATGGTTCCACTTGCGGCATTGAGGCGGCTATTCTGGCTACCTGTGGACCGGGCGATCGCATTCTCCTCCCCCGGAATGTGCATCGATCGGCTATTTCTGGCTTGATTTTGTCGGGAGCC
>JAYKIC010000420.1:0-2675 GCA_035284985.1 Leptolyngbyaceae cyanobacterium | reverse complement strand
GGGTTTTAGTCCATCATGGGCCAATTTGAAGGATGGACCTGTCCCTCATGTAATAAGCTGGAGAATAGGGTGTCTGATAATTGCTGGTTGATTTCTGGGCTTTACAGACACAACAATGACACAATAATAATGATGCCAAAATGCAGTGCGATCGCCCTATGAATGTTCTCAAAATCACGGCTATTACTTGTTGCTTAGTCCTCTCATCTTGGTTGATGGGAATATTGCCCAGCTACGCGGCAATTCCTGAAGATGTAGACTACCTGATTCAAACCAAAGAATGTCCTATTTGTGTGTTGAGTGAGGCCGATCTATCGGGTCAAGACTTAAGCAAAGCTGACATGAAAATTTCGGATTTGACTGGAGCAAATCTGACCGATGCTAACCTATCAGCAGCCGATTTATTTTCCACCTACTTAATAGGCGCTACCTTGACCAACGCCAACCTTTCCGGTGCTAACTTAGCCAGTAGTGACTTATCTGAAGCTGACTTGAGCAATACTAACCTAACGGATGCCAATCTGGCTAACTGCTTGCTCTTAAATACAAACTTGACTGGAGCAACGCTCAAGAATATTTACTGGGCTGGGGCAATTTTGAAAGGCACCGATTTATCGGGCGCAGACTTAACGGGGGTTAAGCTTAAGGGCATTAACTTGACTGACGCTAAACTATGCAACACCACTATGCCCTCAGGGGAGTTAGCAACGCGGGATTGTCCCTAGCTAGCCAAGCAAAACCCACCGCTGGGGGTAGCTAAAAATCAGGACACAGGAAGGTCAATTAAACAAAGCGAGGGAGCAATCCAGTTAATGGCTCCCT
Organism: Leptolyngbyaceae cyanobacterium; assembly: GCA_035284985.1. GTDB lineage: Bacteria > Cyanobacteriota > Cyanobacteriia > CAKZMO01 > CAKZMO01 > JAAHGY01. The sequence goes on along the minus strand of JAYKIC010000420.1, from coordinate 1,853 downwards.
CGCTTTGTTTAGAAGTAAAAATTTAAAAACTTCGGAGAATTTTGGTGGAGGAGGTGCAACACCTACCACCACCAAGGGGTTTTGGGTTTTATTTCGGCTTTACGAAGACATTCCTTGGATAAGGGAGTCAAAATAGGGGGCAGCTTCGACTGTATCATCATCATCTAATAAGGCAAGGGTAGCGTCTTTGAGGCATTCAATGGCAGCCACCATACCGGGGACTGGAACACCCAAAGAGTTATACATTTCACGCACCCCAATCAGTCCAATGGACTCAATGGGATCTTTGTCGCCACACAGAACACCATAGGTAATCAGACGAAGGTACCACCCATAGTCTCGGATACAAAGGGCACGTTCCCTTTGGCCATAGGCATTGCCACCAGGGGCAATAAAGTCAGGACGACGTTGCCATAGGCGACCGACGGCCCGATCAACAATTCTCTTTTCATTTTCAGCAAGGATACTAGCAATTCGGAGGCGCTGTGCTCCGGTGCCAAAGAAAGATCTCATGCTTTCTAATTCTCCGCTAGTCGGGTAGCGAAGCTCATCATCGGCATTCAGAATAACGTTACTTACTACGCTCATGGATATAGTGTTGATTATTGCAACGATTTGGCTATCCCTAGTATTTTAGCGGGTTTGGCGTATGCCGCAAAAGGTAAAGTTATGTGAAAACTATTAATTTTTACGTCAAGTGGTGCCCATGATGGAGATGAGAAAGAATAGAAGGGCTGAGATCGGCTCTAGTCTTGAATTTGACAGAATTCTAGGGCAATGGTCTGGGGGAGACGTTCTGGGATGAAATTGAAGTTCTGGGATCAAATTACGGTCGGGGGCGATCGCCCTCCTCATTCCTGGTTAACTTGAAACGAGGATAGCGATCGTCAGCAAACCCAGATATGGTTGAAATGGGTGTTGTGAAACAGGATGGGGCACGTATGAATGGTGGGGATAGCTGGAGCCAAGGGGCGGTCATCCGGTTGGAGGTGGATCGCCTGAGTAATCGGGGGGATGGCGTGGGTCGCTGGGGCGATCGCGTCGTATTTGTGCCAGATGCGGTCCCTGGGGATTGTCTCCAGGTGCGGTTGGTGCGGGTCAAGCCCTCCTTTGCCTATGGTAAATTGTTGCAGATTGAAACCCCGTCTCCCCATCGGGTGCAGCCCCACTGTATTGTGGCGGATAAGTGTGGTGGGTGCCAGTGGCAAACGGTGAGCTACGAACAGCAGTTATTGGCCAAACAAACCGAGGTTAGGCAATCCCTAGAACGGGTTGGTGGATTTACGGACCCCATCGTTTATCCGGTGGTAGCCTCTGAGCTATGGCATTATCGGAATAAGGTGGCCTATCCGTTGGGGCGATCGCCCAATGGCCAGGTGCAAGCAGGATATTACCAAAAAGGAAGCCACAAACTCGTCAATCTCAACCAATGCCCCGTCCAAGATGAAACCTTTGACCAACTATTACCGGAAATCAAGCAAGACATTCAGGCAAGAGGGTGGTCTATTTATAATGAGCAGCAGCACCACGGTAAGCTACGGCATTTGTGTTTGCGGGTAGGACGGCATACGGGTGAGATTTTGTTAACCCTGGTGTCCCGCGATCGCCATCTCCAGGGCTTGGCAGAACAAGCCGCAGAATGGTTAGAGCGCTATCCTGAACTAGTCGGCGTTTGCCTTAACTTAAATATCGAGCGCACCAACGCTATTTTTGGCCCGGAGACGGTTTTAATCGCAGGCCAAGATTTTTTGCAGGAAAAGTTTGCTGGGATCACTTTACAAATCCGCCCGACCACCTTTTTCCAAGTCAACACCGAACAAGCCGAACAATTATTTACTTATCTGCAAGAGATC
>JAYKIC010000419.1:0-4311 GCA_035284985.1 Leptolyngbyaceae cyanobacterium | reverse complement strand
GAAGGAGCAAGCCATGGTCAAGATCACCGCAGCCGGAATCCACCAGTTGCCATTCACCTGACTCATTAACATGTAGCCCAGACCCATGCCCCCGGTCAGGACGACCATGGTCCACTTTCGACTACCGAGGGTGTCGGAGATAATCCCCCCTCCCGGACGGGACATCAAGTTCATGAAGGCATAGCTAGCCGCAATCATCCCCGCCGTTGCAGGGTCAAGCAAGGCATCGCCATTGCCATCCACGAAGGTTTGGATGAAAAACAGCGGCAACATGGTGACAACGGCCAACTCGGAGCCAAAGTTGACAATGTAGGTTAGTTCTAGAATAGCCACTTGCTTGAAGTCATACCGATCTGCGGCGGCATACCGCTTGGTGCCATTCAGCAAGTCCTTGTTAACGGTCCAGGAGTTGTAGGATTGGAAGGCGTAGAGACCAAACAAGGCTACGATCGCAATCCACATTTGGGTCACGTTTAAGAATCCAACTTTTTGCAGCCGCCATGCCAACACCATCAAAATTCCACTCAAGGGGATGTTCATGACCATCAGCAACCAAAAATCTTTGACGCTGGTAACTTCGATGCCACGGGTACTTTTAGGCCGTTGATATACTTTTCCGGGGGGAGTATCCGAGGCGTTGAAGTAGTAGAACACCCCGTAAAGGGCTGCCACAATGCCAGTGAGGGCGATCGCTGCCCGCCAGTTCAAAATTGCAGTATCAAAGGCAGGAAACAAGAGGATGCCGAAGGATTGGGGTTCTTCAAACTGGAATGCACCGGGGAGGAATGCCAAGAACAAGCCCACCAAAACCATGGTGAAGGCGGAAAAAGCAGAGCCAAAATTGCCCCAACCGCCATAGATTCCCTCTGCCGTACCCACTTCCTTGGGGGGGAACCACTCAGCGGTCATGCGGATACCAATGACAAACCCCGCACCCACAATTCCCATGAGTAGGCGACCAATGACAAGTTGGGCAAAGCTCTGGGCTGTTGCAAAGATGAGGCAGGGAATAACCGCGTAAATCAACAACAATGAATAGGTTAGCCTGGGACCATACTTATCGAGTAACATCCCGATAATGATACGAGCCGGGACTGTAAGCGCTACATTACATAACCCTATGGTGGTAATTTCACTTCCTTTGAGGTCAAAATCTTGGCCAATGGTGCCAGCAAAGGGCGGGAAGTTAAACCAGACAACAAATGTCAAGAAAAAGGCAAACCAGGTCATGTGAAGGATGCGATACCTTCCTTGCCCTGCTTTAGTAAACAACTCAGCCAAAAACATGAACGAACCCTTCCTTTAATTGCTAAGAGAATATGTGCGTGGATGTGCCACACATCAATTAATTCAACGGTCTAAATCCTAAATTTAGACCCGATGATCTAGAGACTGGTTACAACGTTGTTTACTTTCTCTTACTAAGTAGGTGAGCACAATTAATAACTATAAAACTTGGAAAATCCTACACTGTCTGCACAGGGTATCTGCACAGGGAACCGCGCAGAATTTGGAATCTGTTTTTTAATTGTGCCAAGGTACTTACAACCTATCTATCGGTCCTTCTTTGCAGAAGAAATCAATGAACGATGGTTAGGTAGAGCAGCAAAGCAAACATTAAAACATTGTGGCTCCTTGCTTGTGGGATTATTAAAGCGATATCAACTGTTGAATTTTGTATCAAAAAGCACTGATTTTGGCTGGGTTGCCATATGGTGCATGGATTTAATGCGCTAGCTGCATGATTTCTGAGGTGGGGTGTGGTACCGTTTAGCCCCAAAAAGGGAGGTGTGGAGTCCTTCTGGTTCGCTGCTACCGGGCTGAAGCTCCCCGAAAACAAAGTTTCCGCAGTATTTAATTTTCCAGACCTAATAGGGTTAGGGTTCCGGTCTCGCCATCGAGTTGAGCGCTGATCCCGACGGGTAGGGTGGCGTTCCCCGGTTCATGGCCAAAGGGAAGGTGCGCCACAATGGGAATGTTGAGGTGGGTGAGGCGATCGCGCAACACGTCCTCCACCGTTAAACTGGGCACGCCTTCAGGGGCGCTACAACCACTGAATTGGCCTAGGGCGATGCCTGCAACGTGGGCTAGTGCCCCGCTCATGCGCCAGTGGGTCAGAAGGCGATCGATGCGGTAGGGAGCTTCGCCAATGTCTTCAACGGCTAAAATCACATTTTCTAAGGGGGGACAATGGGGGGTACCGAGTAAATGGGTGGCAACGGTGAGATTGCCAGGGAGCAGGGTTCCGGTTGCCTGTCCTGATACCCATGCGTCACCCTGGAGCGGGGCGATCGCTTCCCTGCGTCCTTCTACCCAATCGAACAACCGCTGCACCGACCAATCCGGTTCCTTCGCCAGAGTCGTCAACAACGGACCATGCACCCCAGCCACCCCTAAATTAACCATACTCCAGAGCAAGCTGGTGATATCGGAGAAGCCAATCACCCACTTGGGAGAGGCGGAAGGCCACTGCCAATTTTCCAGCAAGCGAGTGCCGCCGTAGCCACCCCTGGCACAAAGGATGGCGCGGTACTGATCATCGGTCCATGCTTGTAACAGTTGTTGCCGTCGCTGCTCATCCGTTCCCGCCAAATAGCCCCACCGTCCGTCATAACCAGGGATCAGATCGACGGTATATCCCCGCTGTCGCCACACCTCAATGCCTTGTTCCAGGGCTGATTGTTCGCGGAGGGTGCCGCTGGGGGCAATGACACAGAGGCGATCGCCCGGTTTTAAGGGCGGGGGAAGCTGGCAAATTGACGGCATGATGGCTAAGTTATAAGGTGGGTCGATTGTAAATGATTGTTTGCTGGTTCCCAGCGTTTCGCTGGGAATCCTTACTAGAGGCTCTGCCTCATGTTTAACCGGAGTCAGAGGCTCCAGTTAGGGTACCCAGCCAGAGGCAGGGTACCAGAAAGAAATATAGGTTTCAGCCGCTAAACACATACTGATTTAGCCTCACTACCTTATCTTAGTTCTGCTCTCCGATGGCATCGTCTTCTGTTTCTGCTTCCAGGCTAGCCATTGTTGAATCACCCCTAGGGGACCATGATAGGCTTGCGGATTCATCTGTTTTTTCCCGATCGCCTGGGTAATCCGATCAAGCAGAATGGCCATCCCTAAAATACCCACTCCCCCAACCGCTGCTACACCCACATCTAAGTTGCCCAACCCTCGCAACACCATCAAGCCCAAACCGGGAACGGCAATCATGGATGTGACCACCGACATTCCCAGCGCGAATAAAACTGTTTGGTTAACCCCTGCCAGGATCATGGGCATGGCTAAAGGCAATTGCACCCCAAATAACGTTTGATTAGGAGTTGCACCGAAGGCAACAGAAGCTTCAATTACGTCTTCTGGCACTTGGCGAATGCCGAGGTTTGTGAGGCGAATTAAGGGTGGCAAGGCATAGACAATGGTGGCGATGATACCGGGCACTTCACCGATGCCAAATAGCATCACAACGGGAACGAGATAAACAAAAACAGGTAGGGTTTGCATTGCATCCAGCAATGGTTTGAGCAGATTATCAAAGCGATCGCTCCGGGCACTTAATACCCCTAATGGAATCCCAAACAAAATACAAAGCAAGAGAGATGTGAGTACCAGAGATAATGACACCATTGCCTCTTGCCAAAGGTCCAGAAAACCAATAAATAATAAGGTTGAAAAACAATAAATGCCGATGCGCCCCCCAGCAACTTGCCAAACAATTACACTCAGCAGTAGCAAGACAAAAGAGGGGGGCACTTCAGTCAAACTATCTTGGAACAGGTTTAAGAGCCAACGCACTGGAAGTTGGATGGTTTGAAAGATAGGCCGAAAATTGTCCACCAAAAAATCAATAATAGCTGTTACCCATTCATCTAAAGGAATCGTGAAAAGCTGGAATGGATCAAGCCACCAATTCATTTCCGCGAAGGGTAAGTGCAGCACTATTGTCATAGGATTGAAACATCTCCTGTATGGGCGATCGCTAAGGTTAGTAAATCGAAAATCTTAGAGTTATCAAAAAACAAACTTTAATTAGCCACCTTGCCTTGCCGATTCTAACCACTGAGCGATTATTTATCCGGCACAGGAGCCATTAAAAATATATTGCTCCAGTTGGGGCAATATAAGTCGATCATTACAAAAGTTTTCCCATGCGAGAAGCGCCGTATACACCAGTCGGAACTACGGCCCTGATTGACTGACAAAACTTTTCCCCTCATCCCTAAATCCCTTCTCCCACAAGGGGAGAAGGGACTTCAAACCAGGTTCTTGGGTCGAAAGCCCCTCTCCCGCTCTGGGAGAGGGGTTGGGGTG
>JAYKIC010000418.1:0-9534 GCA_035284985.1 Leptolyngbyaceae cyanobacterium | reverse complement strand
GTCGTCCGAAAATTGGGGTGGAGTACCCGCTGCGCGGGTACTCCACCCCAATTTTCGGACAGGTCTATTCACAAAAGTCCGGCATCCTTGCCCTTTTGTTAGTTCTCGAATCACACTGTACAAATTTAAGGCAATCAAATTTAAGGCAATCAAATTATGGGGAATCGTGCCTCCGGTCATGGCAAAAACTCTGCCCCAGACAAACTCGTAGCGCAGTTCTTGCCGTGGTTCCCATTCTAGATAGTCTGTGACTGACATTAACGGTGCTTGAGGCTGGGAAACCATAAATGACTCCTGAAACACAATATCAATATCTAGCCATAAATGAGTGAACAGTGCCATGTAATTGGCCATTCAAACTATCCAACGCCTGTTCAATATCTGCCAATCGACCTAGCTTACTAGTCCAGCGGCCATTCGGTAATGGGCGGGCTACGTGTTGTGGTCTCCCATCAGGAGTTGCGTAAATTGCAAGTTTTTCCACATTAGACCCCAGGGCACCCGTTTCGCACACAGCAAAACCCAGCGTTTCATCCGCCTTGATGAACGCGACTACAGATCCTTCTCTGGGTACCCCTTCCGGCCAATAGTAATCATCTGCTGGCAAAGGAGACCACCAGCGATCGCGCTCTCCTGCCGCCCCAGCCAAGCAATTATCGGCTGGGGTATAAGGACTCGGAATTTGATCGGTCGTGTCAACCCAGTTGGGCCAGTCTTGCTCCAGTTCGGCCCTCAACTCAGCTATAGTCTTTCTTGGAGAAATTGGGATAGGATCTTTCCTTGAAGAGTCAGGATTTCTAGAAGATTATCAGGAATCTCAATGTTAATTTGCGCCATTTTATCAAGGGAAAGTCAATGAGTCGTTGTTTTGGAGCGAGTTGTTCTTAGTTTAGCCGTTTTTTGTCTATGCCCTAGGAGGATGAACATGACCGCTATCACCACTCCCATGACCCTAGAGGAGTATCTCAACTACGACGATGGGACCGATACTCGCTATGAACTGATTGATGGGGAATTGGTTGCCATGCCGCCAGAAAGTCGCTTGAATGAACGGATTGCCCTATGGCTCTTGACTCAGTTTCTAGCGGTGCTGCCGTTGGTCCAGATTAGCCTCAAAGCGGAGATTGTGGTGAGTGGTCGTCGCGCCACCGCTCGTATACCTGATTTAACCATTTTGACTGATGAATTATCAGTGATTCTTGATGATTTGCCACGGGCAACGATTACCCTGGATATGCCACCGCCTGAACTGGTGGTGGAGGTGGTCTCACCGGGTAAACAAAATGCCGATCGAGACTATCGTTACAAGCGTTCCGAATATGCCGCCAGAGGTATCCAAGAATATTGGATTATCGACCCGATCCAGGCCCAAGTTACGATTCTCACCCTGGTTGATGGCCTGTATGAGGAACAATATTTTCGGGGGGAGGAGGCGATCGCTTCAGCCCTCTACCCGACTCTGGCGTTATCCGTCAAGGCTATCCTGGGTGCAGGTTGCTGAATACACAAAATATCCCCGTTGGCTCATGTCAACCGCCATCCCGGTTTCACCACTTGGCGGCTCCGGGCAATCACTAGGGCATCCCCTTCCACATCATCGGTAACGGTGGAGCCAGCGGCAATGGTGACATCTGGTCCCAAAGTAAGGGGAGCGACTAGGGTGCTATTGGCCCCGGTTTTGGTGCGATCGCCCAACACCGTTTGATGCTTGTTCACCCCGTCATAATTCGCCGTAATCGTGCCTGCGCCAATATTAACTTTTTCGCCCAGGGTGGCATCGCCGAGGTAACTGAGATGGGCAGCATTGGTGCGATCGCCCACCGTCGATTTCTTCACTTCGACAAAATTCCCAATGCGGCATCCCTCGCCAATTTCGCTCTGTCCCCGCAGATGGGCATAGGGACCAACCTGGCTATTGGCCTTTACCACACTATCCGTCACCACCGAGTAGCGCACCGTCACATTTTCCCCAATCTCACTATTTTCGATCAGGCTACCGGGACCAAGGCAAGCCCCAGCGTGAATACGGGTATTACCCCGCAGATGGGTTTGGGGTTCAATCACCACATCCGGTTCCAGCACCACCGTATCATCAATGGTTACAGAATCGGGATTCCAGATCGTCACCCCCGCCATCATCCACTGTTCCTTAATGCGGGCTTGGAGAATCGTATGGGCCGTCGCTAACTGGAGGCGATTGTTAATCCCCAAAATCTCCTGGGGATCAGCCACGTCCACCGCCATTACCGGAGACAGCATGGCAATCACATCCGTCAAATAGTATTCTTGCTGATCGTTGTCGTTACTCAGCTTCGGTAACGCTTCGGCCAAGGCTGACCAGCGGAAACAGTAAATCCCCGCATTGATCCGACAGTTTTGCTTCTGGGCCGCGTTACAATCTCGGTCCTCCACAATCTGATTAACCACATTATTGCTATCGCAAAATACCCGCCCATATCCCTTGGGATTAGAAAATTGGGCGGTGAGGATAGTGGCGGCATTTTGCTGTTGTTGATGAGTTGCTAACAATTCAGCCAAGGTGCTAGGGCGGAGCAGCGGCACATCGCCATTCAGGATGAGTAAATCGCCATCAAAATCCTTGAGAACCGGGAGCACTTGCTGAACCGCATGGCCTGTGCCCAACTGCTCCGTTTGTTCTACAAATTCCAGAGGGGCAGAAAAATCAGCTAAAGCACGCTTCACTTGGTCGCCTTCATAGCCCACAATCACGATGCGGCGGGTTGGCTCTAGGACATCAGCTCCGTCTAAAATGCGCTCCACCAAAGTCTTACCACCCAAGGGCTGCAAGACTTTGGGGAGATGGGATTTCATCCGGGAGCCTTTTCCGGCGGCTAAAACTGCTACTGCTACCATGTCACTTGTTTGCCCAATTATGTTGGCCGATAGTCCATCAGGGAGTATAGCGAAGAATGGATCGTCAGAACACCCCTAAGGGTATTCTAAGTTGGGCGGCCAGTCCGGTAAACCTACCAACCCATGGTGCCTGGTCCCCCTTTAAAAGGACCAGCTAGGTCTTTTGTAATCCACCCACCGTAGTAATTTCCAGCTTGGGGCGTGGCCAATTCCCCATCCACATAGCAAGCATCCATTTGACGACCGACGAAACAGTAATAGGAAGTCATTTCCACAAAACCCGGTGTTGGCTCAAAAAATCGCCAAGCCGCATGGGTGGCTTTTTTATCATTAACAACAACATCGTAGTAGTAGGCCCGTCCTTTCCATTCGCACAGAGACGTATCCGGGGTTTGAATCACATAGTCTAGATTGACATCTGACTCAGGAAAATAATAAGTAGGGGGATGGCTAGTTTCCAGAATTCGTCTACCTTGGCGGGTTTCAGCGATCACCACACCGTTGAACACGACTTTCAGATGTTTGTTCGTGTTTTCCCATTGGGCGGGGCGGGGATAATCCCAAACCGATTCTTGACCAGGTTGGGGAGGAATAGGCGTAGGTCGTATCATGGTTAATAATATAAGTAATGCAAAGACTACAGGTATGTTTTAATCTTACTAAAGATCCAATCGGGAATGTTATGTTCCGTTTCATAGAGGTGAGTGTATTTGCGCTCAATCTCCTCCCAGGCAATGGTGCGATCGCTCAATACCTCTTGCTTAAATACATCCAAAACTTGGCCTGATAAGCCTTTTTCAAGACATCGTTTCATCGCTAGCCGACTTTCATCGATTTCGCCAATGCACTCAAAAGGAGTGTGTTCTTCTAAGCCAATCATCTCCCTAAAGATGGGTAATAAATCCTCATCATCAAAGAGGTTTGTTTCAAATACAGCATCGACTAAATTAGGTTGAAATACTGCCATTAGTCCTAACCAAACATAGGCACATTTAGGACATTTTTTGCACCAAGGCTTTTTAATGTTACAGGAATGGATGTGGGGTAATAGTTCTGGATGTCGGGTTAGATTTTCAAAAATACGAACATCATAGATCGGCTGTAAGATACTAAAGTAGGTAAAATTGGATAATAGATGGGTTTGGATAAAGTCGTTGAGGGCTGTTTCTGCTTCGTAGCCTTTACCCCATTGATGATTAACGGCTTTATCTAAATCTGGCCAAAATAAATTACCTGTGTTTGCACTTTTCTCATGGGCTAGACAAAGATATTGATAGCCATTGTGCAACATTAATGGCAGTGATTCAAAGATAGAGACGGGAGTTTCCGGGGCAATAATTCCTGATATTTCAGGAAAGTAGAGATCAAAGAGGGGATAGTCCGTAAAGTCGTCATAGATAGAAATTTGGTGCTTTTGCACCGGATTCATATGCTCTAAAACTCCTGCAATCAGTTCATGCTGGAAAGCGGCCTTGCCATAGACGCTATGGGAATATTGCATGGAGGCGAAGGGGATATTGCTGTCTTCTAACACCTTCAACGCAACAGCGCTATCTTTGCCCCCTCCACAGGCGGCCAGAAGGGTGGGATTGGGATGGGCGATCGCAAACCGCTGATAGGTGCCCAAAGTGGCCTGGGGATAAATCATCTCTGGCCCCCGATAATCGGTCACATTATTTTCGTACCAATGTTGACCAAAAACCCCTTGATAAATACTAGAAAATAAGTCGAGTGCAGCAGGATCAAGATGCTGAGCAATTAAGCTGATATCAAAGAATTTAGGGAAGAGGGAACACAACTTCATCCCTTCAAATAGGGCAATATAAGCAACTACTCGATCAATATTCACTTGAGAATATTGCTGGATGAGATCAGGAAAGGAAACATCATGATAATAGATTTTCGTAGCAAATTGAAGGCGATCGGCCCTATATCCTATCTCAATGTGATGGGGATGGATTTTAAGCGTACAAACTTTTATGGATTCAATCTTCATGTTCAACACAACCTTGAACGGACTTAATTCTATCGTAGGTTAGGTTAGTAACCCAATGCAAAACTTACTGTTGTTGGGTTTCGTTCATTCAACCCAACCTACGGGATGATTATTGATCAGTCCATCAACGTTGGCACAAAAGAATCCCGAACCACTGTTTGGGGTCAGTCCAAGTATTAATGATTGGCAACCTTTTCGCTTGGAGATACTGCTGCATTTCCTTGAGGGTAAACTTGCGTGAGATTTCAGTCCGAATAGTTTCACCCGCAACGAAGGAAACCGTTGAATTTAAATTTTTCAGCGTCATCGTGTGGGTATTTTTGCAATGCAAATGCATTTCAATTTGAGCCGCTTCTTCGTTGTAAATAGCTCGATGGTAAAAGTTTTGGCGATCGAAATTGCCCCCAAATCGATGATTCAAATGGGTCAGCATATTGAGATTAAAGGCTGCTGTAACGCCTTGAGCATCGTTGTAAGCGGCTTCTAAGAGATGGCTCTCTTTTTGCAGATCGATACCTAACAGGAAAAAATCCCCTGGATCGAGGACTTCAAAAATATGTTCAAAAAAGCGATCGCACTCTGCTACAGTAAAATTCCCCAAACTACTACCTAGGAAAAACACCATCCGCCGATCGAGTTGGGGCGTTGGCAGATTGGCCAATGCTTGCTCATAGGTTCCCACCTGTCCATGGACTTGGAGGGTAGGGTAATCCGTTAACAATTGTTGGGCACTTTCTGCCAAAATTCCCGCACTCACATCAATGGGCTGATAATAAAGGGGATAATTTTGGCGTTGATAGGCATCAAATAATAAGCGGGTTTTGGTGGAACTACCGCTGCCTAATTCCACTAGATCACAGGGTCCAGTGTGGTGGGCGATCGCATCGGCATACTCCTGCAAAATCCACGCTTCGGTACGAGTGGGGTAATATTCTGGTAATTCACAAATTTTCTCAAAAAGTTGGGAACCATAATCGTCATAGAAATATTTGGGGGGCAATGTTTTTTGAGTTTGGGTTAACCCTGCAACCACATCATGGCCATCTTCTGTTGGATTTTTGGAACAATGGGCCGGAGTCAAATAGTGAATCTGTAAACGAGAAGGAGATAACGTCGGCATAGATTGGCTCATCAGTATTAAGTGTTTATTGATTGAAAAAGTGAATAACCCGCAAGGGAATAATACCAATTCAGTAATGGGAATAGCATACTTTACTACGCTAAATATTGGAAAAGAGAATGATCTAACTGCCTACCTTACTGATGGCGGACAACTTAGTTAGTCCACCGTGGTAGTTAATGAGCTTTGATTCTGCTTTACCGATTTTTGCTAACCGAAATTGCCACTCAGAAATGTCTTCATAGCTGAGGTGGTGGGTATCACAACTGGGTGTCCAAAAACCACCCATGATCGATGGGTCATCAAAGCGCAAAAGACCAGATTTGCGGATCGACTCGCCCTGTGGAGTGCCTGGTATCGGTGAAATCGCGTATACAGCAACCTGGAATTCTAAATCAGGATTAATCTCTCGCAGTTGATGGTGCAGTTCCATAACGGCTTCCTCAAGCCGCTGCAAGCTGTCTAAATTATCATCAGGGAATCCAATAATCAATCCATAAACAATGACCGGAAGCCCTACCTGAACGATAGTTTTCATCATGGCACAATGTTGTTGCCAGGGAAGCAATTTGCTGTAAGACTCCCTGCCGAAAACGGGACGTTCAGCGGGAATATATCCTAAGAATCCTCCGACCTTTCCATTCCATCCCCAAAGTGCCTCAACGAGTTCTTCATCAGGGGTCAAATCCGTGTTTTCATAGTTTCGTCCACGGCCTAATGTGGCTTTTCTGAGTTCTAGGCCATTGGGCCACAATAATGGCATCCCGATTTCACGGGCCGCTGTGGTAATTTCTAGGATTTCCTCTTTGCCACCAGGGAACAGAACCCGTCCTAGAAACTGGTCTGACCCCATAATTGTGCATTTTGCCCCGGCTTCTTTCTGGCGGATTAACCATTTGATAGCCGTTGCTGGGGACATGCGACGGTATCCCGACGTGTAGGTTGGAGTTTGACAAAAATCACACTTGCGATCGCATCCAATATCTGGATAAACTGAACCAATGGGAACGAGGTTTTCAATAAAGGGTTCCTCAGAGTACTCCTCTCCTAAACATTCCCTTGCTACGTCCACAGAAGGTAATGCCCATTCATCGGGACTCTTCGCCTTAGTGCGAGGTCGATGGTAAGAACCATCAGCCAGAATAACACCTGAAAGCGGTTCTCGTTGTGGTCTATTGAGTACGTAGTCAAAAATTGGCCAGTTAGCCGCACCTGATTTATCAATCACGATTGCAGCCGCTCCCGCACTCAGATAGTGATGCGGTTCAGCGATCGCATCAGATCCACCCACAACCACTGGCCTGCCTTGGCTAGATAGGTGGGAAATGACCATGCAAGCAACTTGGCGCTCTTGGGTAAAGTTAACCGTCACCCCCCAAGCATCATAGGCTTGAGGATCAAGATCAGAAATTCTTTGCCCCACATAAGCCTTGGTCAGCCTCATATTGTTCCAGATGATTTCTCCAAATCTCTCTCTTGCATCACCGGCCTTGAGGTTGACCAGCCGAGCATCGAACCCACCTGCTTGGAGATCGGCGATGAGAACTTGTTTACTCAGTAGAACATTTTTTCTGTAAAGAGCAGTCCAGTTATTGCCATCTGGGTCATACAGACCTAGGGCCGGAACCTCAACCAGGCCAATTGTGGGAACTTTTGTAGATGTAGGCATTTAGGGTATACCGTAAAGATTTAGACAACAAATTAAGTCAAACAATCATTGAAAACTCTAAACTGGTGAAAAAATAAGGCATGAAAGCAAGCCAAGAGAGTTAGTCTTTTGTAGGATAGGTAAACGATTACGTAAATTGTACCCGGATTAAGTTGCGTTCCTCAATACCAGCCTATTTTATTATCTAATTGGGTAAAGCATCTCTAGCTTAGTGGATGGAACTAAACTGCATCACGGGCAATTCTAAAGCCGACGTGTTGATAAAAGTAGGGCCGGAACCAGTTACGGCACTGGGCTGAGGCATAGGCTCCTGTACTGGCCCATGATCCGCCCACCATCAAATAGTGCCGATTGTCGAAAAAGGGTTGGGAATAATCTTCGTAGAGAGAGTGGGGTTGAAATCCCGGTAAGGGGGCAAAGGGATCGCCCAGCCATTCCCACACGTTGCCTCGTAAATCATACACGCGATCGCCGCTGGCTTGTGTCTGTTCGGTCCAGCCGACGACACAGGGCGAACCCCAGCGATAATAGAGGTTGTAGGTATTCTCTGAAGGGTGGTTGCCCTGAAGGGCTAATGCCCGGTTCCATTCCGCTTCGGTTAACAGGCGCACCCCATCCCCTTTCCAGCGGCAGAAGGCGATCGCCTCATAGTGGCTAACTTCGACGGGCCAGTCAAGGGGTAAGTCAATGTCGTCAAACATAGCCCGATAGCGATATGAACCAGAAGAACTGGCACTGGAGGGCGTTTGCGGGAGGGGAGCCAAACGCCAAAATTTAGGATGCTGCACTTGCTGTTGCTGCACCCAGTCCCAGGCGGGTTCATCCCAGTAGGCGGGATTGCCATAGCCCCCCGCTTCCACAAAGGCAAGAAATTCTCGATGGGTCACTAAGAATGGACTGACCCAAAAGGGTGCCACATCAACGGAGCGATGGCCATAATCACTATCCCATCCGTACGTTGGGGCGTTCTGGGGCTTCCCTAAGTTCACGGTGCCGCCGGGAATCCGAATCATCCCATCAGTACTGGGAGGAGTATGGGCTACCGTGGGTGCATAGGTCCAATTAGCGGGTCGTTTTAGCCGATCGGGGGGCAGTTGCCGAATCAGCATGGAGGAGGTTTCAAAGTGGATGCGGCTGTGTTCGATGCCCATCAGGAAGGCCCATAGGGGGTGCTGTTGATGAATGGGGAGAGTCAGTTTGGCCTGACGAATTGTGGTGGCGATCGCCTCCTTCGCCAAGTCCCGATAGTGCCACACTGCATCGACATCCGGCCACTGAATCGTCTGAATGGCCGCCTCCAGTTCCTCCGGGGTGGAGGGATCAACCCCAATTTCAAACAAGACTTCATAATCCGGGTTAATCCGTTGGGCCATTAAGCCCACCCGCATCAACTTATTGATATAAAAAACAGCCGAATGCCCCAGATAAAAAATGAGGGGATTTCTTAGGGGATCGGGATTGAGGTAAAACGTCTCATCATCGACCAAACTCTTCATCAGAGCTTCTTCCAAGGCCCATGACTGCTCGAATTGCTCGATGAGGGCTTGAATTTTCACCTGATGGAGCTGGGGAATAGACGCAACAACCTGATTGCCTGTTTGTGCCACCATACGTTTTAGGGTGAGTGAGTGGGAGAAGTCTACGGGGGGCCTTAGCCAAACTATCTTCAGCCACCAGTAAACCAAAGCGGTTGAAACCAAAATATAAAATTAATCTTTAATTGATTTAGGCGCGATCGCCCACCGTCCGCCCTGATTGACTGACAAAACTTTTCCCCTCATCCCTAAATCCCTTCTCCCACAAGGGGAGAAGGGACTTCAAACCAGGTTCTTGGGTCGAAAGCCCCTCTCCCGCTCTGGGAGAGGGGTTGGGGTG
>JAYKIC010000417.1:0-5210 GCA_035284985.1 Leptolyngbyaceae cyanobacterium | reverse complement strand
GCTGCTGTTGTTGGGCAAACTGGTAGAATTCATGGGTAATCGAGGGCTGGGTCGCCAATACTAAGGCATCGGGACAAAGGGGCAATGAGTCTTGAGGATACATCATGATTACAGGTGCCATTGTTAGTGTATGGGGTTAGGCATTCAGAACAACAGGGCGGTTAACAAGGTTTGGAGTTTTAATTCAATTTCAGACATTTCTTGATCGGGGTGTGAGCCGCGCACGATCCCGGCTCCAGCGTAGAGCCGGGATACGGAACCGTCTAAGAGGGCCGATCGGATACCTACGATAAATTCGCTATCCCCGCGATGGTTAATCCAGCCGAGGGGGGCGGCGTAGAGCGATCGCTGAAACGACTCCTGTTGTTGAATTAAGGCACAGGCGGGGGCTTGGGGAACGCCAGCCACCGCCGGGGTGGGATGGAGCAGGGCTAGCACTTCGAGGGCATTCAACTCCGGGGTCAAGTTGGCATGGATCGGGGTGTGCAAATGTTGAATGTTGAGTAATTTTAGTAAACGGGGAAAGGGCGATCGCTGGGGTTCCAGTCCTAACTGGGTGAGTTGTTGGCTAATAAAATTGACCACAAGCTGATGTTCGTGCAATTCCTTCAAGCTAGAGGAGAGGGTTTGGCCCAGTTGCTCATCTTCGGCAGCAGTGGTTCCCCGTGGGGCCGATCCGGCAATGGCTTCGGTGTAAAGGGTGCGATCGCGAATCCGCAATAATCGTTCAGGACTGGCCCCTAAAAATACCTGGCCGTTGCCATTAGCGGTGGAAAAAATATGGCAATCGGCATGGCGCTGGCGCAAATTTTGCAGAGAGGGAAAGACCCGACAGGCCGAACTAACCTCCACATCCAGGGCTTGAGCGAGGACAGCTTTACTGATGGCTTGGGTATCAATGGCCGCCAACGCCGCGATCACCGATTGCTTAAACCGCTGTTTTTGGGTGGGGGAGAGACTCACGGGGGCAATGGGGGACACCGGGTTAACCGAGCGTAAATCGGGCGATCGCATCGGCCCCGATACGGATCGCAAGGACAGACGCTTTGACTCCCCGCCCCCCAGTAATCCCAGGGCACGCCGTCCGGGATACCACCGAGGCAGGCCATTGGTCACGGTTTCCAATCTGGCCCCATGCTTGGAGCTGGAAATGCGGCCAAGCTGCTGATAATGCTGCCACAGGATGCTACATTGGGCCTCTAACACCGCCGCTGAACCCTGGACCACATTCGCTACAAACACACTACTTTGATGCTGTCGGCCTACGTGCCAACGGGGAATAAACAAGCCCGCCGAGGGAAATGGGGCCGCTGGGTCATGGTGGTCAAAAAAGGTAAAACGGCACAAAACATGCAATCCGGCCAAGGTGGTGGTCATATCGCCCAAAACCGCCGTGGTGGCCAACCATTGATTGACCTGCTGTTGCGCTAGGGTAAAGCGATCGCCCCCTGACAAGTGCTGTTCCGCGATACATCCCACAGCGGCGATCGCTTCCCCCACATCCTGTTTTTCCCAGTAAAAATGCTGATCAGACGGTTGGCTCAAGCGTGCCAAAGCGTCCAACGGGGTTACATTTCCTAACGGCAAGGAAATACTCACGATCTGAGCCTGGGGCGATCGCAAGGTCCGCTCCACCGTGGCAAAAAACTCGTGAAAGGTTTGGGGGACCAGAAATGGAAACTCTCGATATGGCGCAACAATCATGTGAATGTAAGTTTTAAGGCAGAATTTAGCCCCTCAAGAGGCATAACACATCGCATTCCAAGTTGGAAACAGGAGATTGCCCACAGGGAAACCTCCTGCTCCCAACCTAAACAGGGTTTATTAAAGCTATGTCTATTCTGAGAGTAGAACTTAACCCTTCGCAAATGGGACTTAACATTTAGCATCATTTCAGATGACTAGATTGTTCTAGAAAAAGCGTTCCTTAAAATCCCAGGATTGATGCGGACTGACAGGGTATTGTTCGGTTGTGGGTCGTGCGATTCCGTCCATGTCGCCTCCTACGCTATCCTGTCTGCTGGTTTACCCCAATTATTTCATGGTTCTGATTGATTTATCGACTAGTTTGACCGATGTTGGCCTTGCCATCGAATCTGCCCTCTTTTGTGGCCTGCTGGTGGGGCGGCGATCGCCTGGATTACGGTATTGGGCGATCGCTTTTGGCTGTACGGCGATCGCCGCCCTCGCTGGGGCACTTTATCATGGCTTAGTTCTGCCCAAATGGGGAGTTATGATCTGTCACGCGACCATTGCCCATGGTATTGGCCTCGCCAGTAGCAGCATGGTGCTTGGTATCGTCAGTCGCAGTCTTCCGGCATCATTTTATCCCTGGTGTTTCAGCGCAATAGGCGTGTATTTTGTAGTATTTTCGGGATTAAAACAGCAACATCTCGGAGATTTTCGCTACGTAGCGGCGGACTACCTGGTGGCACTGGGGATCGGAGTTGGGTTGGCGATCGCCGCCTCGATACGCCATCCATCCCACTTTGGGACATGGCTAATGGCTGGTTTTAGCATTTCAGGCTTATCTGCTTGTGTTTTAATGTGGCAGTGGACTCCGATTAGAGCTATTCATCCAGAGGCTATTTACCATTTATTTCAAATGGTTGCTTTGTACTGTCTCTTTCGGGGCAGTGGCACCCTAACCCACGGTCATGCACATTAGGGTGCAGGGTTTGGTGTATCCCTAGGGCGTTTGCATTGGAATCAGCAATGGTCAAATGGGAGGGCAATGGCTTATGGAAATCTGATGCGGTCAATTCCGACAACAACAATCATCCTTGCTTTAGCCTCACCTGCTTCTATGGTTGGGGTGGCGATCGCTCCATCGTTAGTGGTAGGGATGAGGGGGAGGGAGCGATCGCCAGTGGTAGGGATAAAGGGGGGTAGAGGGTGACGGAACCGCCTCAATTGGTCTGACCTTTCATCGTGAAACCCATTTGGGCAAAGTGATGATCGAACGTAAAGACATTAGTAATCGACTGATTATTCATAACCACATAGGATGAACAATCAGTAAAAGACCACTGTTTGTCAGTATTGAACTGTCGAAAAATTTGCCAGGTTTGGTCTGCTAATTCCTCGGTAATCCAAACTACAGTCAAGATATTTGCTTGAGTGAGGCGATCGAGCTTGGTTTTGAAATCGACGGTCTTAGCATACCCCACATTTAAAAGACCATCCCCCACCAACGTTTTTTTCATAGCCTAACCTGAAACTTAAGAATGCTTACAATAGTTTTCTCCTCCGCCTTGCAGAATTATTAACAAAATCTGCATTTCTTTAAGAAATATGAAATCAGACTAAAGTATTAGGGCATAATATTAGCTAGTTCAGTTTAATTTCTACGGGAGAGAGCAAACTTATGAACATTTTTCAGGCCATGTGCTGGGGGTACAGGAAAAAGTTCCCAAAAGATGATGTTTCTCGTGAAGTGCCCAAATTAGGGCATCTTAAAGACTTTGGAGAGGCATTGAACCCAGTGTTCATTTGTGCTGAATGCTACCAAGAGGCAGTATCAAACGGTTACAAACTTCCATCTAAGCGAGAAGCCAGTCGTTGGAAGTCTAGGATTAGCAAATTACATTCAAAAAGCACATCGCTTTCATCTGAAGAAATGTTTAAGTTGGCTAATCAGCAGATGATGGAAGAGCTAGGGCCAGATATCGAGCAAATGGTACAAGACGTTTTGCTGACAAATGAAAGGATAATTTGCAAGATTAGGAGTTCTCCTGGAGGGGATAGAAGTAATTTAACATTAACAAACCTGAATTTGTTAATAATCAACAAAGGATTCTTCGGAGGCCAGCTACAAGATACTCCCGGAGGAATTTTAGGACTTTCTCTAACAGAAGCGCTTGTATCAGTAAGAATTTACCCAATAAGTGAGATACGTAATATCGAAATTCAACCAATCTACAACAACCATGTAGGACATTTTCAGATATTTACCAGTTCAACACTTGAAGAAGACAATGAGACTAAATTTCTATTCGATACAGATATTGGTTACTACAAATCTGTTTTGCTTTATAAGCAACTCCGTCAATTGCAGGGCCTAGGTAATAGAACAAAACAGCAATCTTCAAACCAAACTGCATTAGCACAGCAACAGGCTAGACAATAGAAATTATCTCTTTGTATTCGCAGGGATTGGTCAGGCTAATACTATTTCAGCAACCTTGCATGGACTTATCTTGTTAAAAGCACGGCTTGAATGAACTTATTGCTGCCATTCAGATAAACTTATTGCCACTATAACGAACGGGTGCTCCACAGTTTTCTAGCACTAGCCATAATACTTGCGAAAGAGATCGATTTTTCAATAGTTTTATTGTGAACGGGCGATCGCTTTATCTTGGGTAATGGCGGTTGAGGGGCGATCGCTATGTCAGCTTCAATTAAGCAATATACTCTTCTAACTCCTGCTGTAATGTTTGCAGAACGCTTTGCAGATACTTTGAGTGTATCCAGCCAACATATCCCCCATAAACACACTTCCCAGATTGATCCGCAATAAATACATGATCAACACCCACATAGTTTTTCCAGGTATAAATCGTTATGCCATTTCTGAAAACAATGTGGGGATGTGCCTTGGAAAAATCGGCTTTGTTGGCATCTGTCATACCTTGCACTTTTTGTAGTTGGTTAACAAGTTGCATGACTGTAGGCTTACTGACATCTCTTGTAACATCGACTTCTATGGTCGCTATAGTATTCTCCTTTCCCCCTATCAGGTATGTACCCCGCTTGGAATAAGAACCAGCAGGCTCCCCATCCACATAAATCTCAAATCGGCCCAACCACTCATACTTTCCCGTCAGTAGCCTTGAGGGATCATCTTTAATGGAGTCTGTATTAACTACCAATGTCATAATATTAGTGCCTTCACGAAGGGATGCAGTAATATCAACGGTTGCCCCGGCTTTAAGTGCAAAGTGACGATCATTGATCGTGATGTGTCCTGTATCACGTACCTCAACTAAGCGTATCTGCATCGAGCTTGTAGCCCAGATAGAGAGTGTATTAGTCGCCATAATTCCTGTGACATGGATGTGCAATGATTTGGCAAGAGTATGACCTGATTGACTGACAAAACTTTTCCCCTCATCCCTAAATCCCTTCTCCCACAAGGGGAGAAGGGACTTCAAACCAGGTTCTTGGGTCGAAAGCCCCTCTCCCGCTCTGGGAGAGGGGTTGGGGTG
>JAYKIC010000416.1:0-3925 GCA_035284985.1 Leptolyngbyaceae cyanobacterium | reverse complement strand
GGATGCAATATTTAGGATGATTTGCCACAATTGAACAGTCATATTATGCGCGATCGCCATGGTTACACGCTCCACCACATCCCATTCCCCGTTACCCAATCTCCGATCCACCGAAGCCCCTCCGACTCCAGAAGCAGATGCTGAAACGGACGGAGCAGAATCAGTAATTTTGGTAACACTGCTGCTGGATGGAGGCCACGAATATCAGATAGTTTTAGATTCTGACGCTCCATCCTTGCGAAAACTATTTGCTATTTTGTTGGAACCCCAGGAAAAGCGGTGCAAGCGCCTATTTCAGTTTCCCCTGGCAACGGATGAATCGTCAGACAATGACCAAACCCCGGCCCTCTGTTTTACGGGCGATCGCCTCGTGGGCTTGATTACGGACCCACCCATTTACATTCAGCAATCGGACACCAGCATGACCGATAAGGCTCCCGCCCCCTCAGTTGCCCCGCCCGCCCGCCCCCCTATCGTGGCATCGGCCAACCATTACACCGTAATGGCCTCACCCGAACGGAAACAGTCCTTACCCAAAGGCGTGATACCCTCCCGCTATATTCAGCTCACCCACTTTTTGGATGAGGCCACCCATGATCAATTGCTAGACTTTACCCTGGACCAGCAAAGCGCATTTGTCGGCAGCAGTACCTCCACTGGAGATATCAACTACCGTCAATCATCCGTCCTCCATCACTTTCCCGACTTTGCCAACCTGATGCGGGGGGAAATTCACGCCGCCTTTGCCGACGTAATCGCCGCCCTCAAACTCACACCATTCAATATCACCCAAGTGGAAGCCCAGCTCACCGCCCACAATGACGAGAACTATTACAAAATCCACAACGACAATGGCAGCGAGGACACCGCCACCCGTGTCTTAACCTACGTGTATTACTTTTACCAAGAACCAAAGGCATTTACTGGGGGGGTATTGCGAATTTACGACAGCCGCATCCAAAATAATTATTATGTTCAGGCCGAGTCATTTCAAGACATCACCCCAATCAATAACAGCATTGTCTTTTTCCCCAGCCACTATATGCATGAGGTGTTGGCCATCCAGTGCCCCAGCCGTCAGTTTGCCCACAGTCGATTTACCATCAACGGCTGGGTACGGCGATAGGTGCAATCGTAGTGGTTTGACCCATTAACCCCACTGAAGTCCGACCCAGATAGATTTTGGCCTCTAAAGTTTTGCCCCCGCAGATCAGCCCCCCGAAAATCCCGTCATCCTGCGCCATAGCGTTGTAGTACTTCAACTGCTTTGATAATTTTGCAGTGCCAGGTATCTACCTTGTTATAACAGTCATCACCTCGTCAGGATGTAGGGGCGCTAATAATAGGGGATACCGGGGTTGCAAACAGGCTTTGAGAGGGAAGGGAGGAAGAGTAGCCTCTGTACCCCAACTAAAGTCTCTACAGTAATATGATCCGTATCATGGTCAGGCCCATGGCATAAAATTTAACAGGCTGAGCTTTTAGGAGTGGGCTATTATACGTTTACATTTTATCAGTGTCATACAGTCAGCGATCAGCTATGGATAAGGAGCGTATTCGCGAGCTATCAGAGGCTCTCATAGTGGCTGAACGGCGACGACAGGAAACCCAGCGCTTATCCGGGGTGGGATTCTGGGAACTGGATCACCAGAATCAAACGCTCTACTGGTCCGAAGAGATTTATGCCATTTATGAATTAAATAGCGATACCGTCAGCCCTAATTACGAAATTTTCCTCAGTCTGATTTACGACGAAGATCGGAGTCTGGTCCATAAAACCTATCAGAACTCGGTCACATTTAAAACCGAGTATTGCCTCTGGTATCGCATCAAGGCCGGAGGCTCAGTGAAATGGATCGAGGCCAAGGGGGTTACGCTCTACGATGGGCAGGGAATGGCAGAACGAGCCATTCAAGATACGGAGTTAGAGCAGGAATTGGACAATTGGGTCATTGAAACGGTGCTGGGGCAAAGCAAGATTTTTCATCGGCGGGGGATCGATGGTCCCTTTCGTGTGAAGGGTATGGCATCACTTACAAGGTGGAGTGGAGTAATCGAACTGATTTGGGTTACTCATGCATCCGCTAAATAAGCCAAAGCATTAACAATGGCAGCGGCCACGGGGGAACCCCCTTTGCGGCCTTTGACCTGAATCTGGGGGATAGCGGTCTCAGCAAGGGCTTGTTTGGCTTCCACCACCGCCACAAACCCAACCGGAACACCAATCACGAGGGTGGGTTTGATTTGTCCTCGGCGCACCTGGTCCACTAAGGCGAGTAAGGCGGTGGGGGCATTGCCAATGACAACGATGGCGGTTGGATGTTGCTGCAATAAGGTCTGTAATCCCACGGCTGAACGGGTGGTGTGGGCCGGAACCTCAGGGGGGGCATGGTCTAGGGCACAGGCAATCGTGCCGCCGCCATCCCGGCCATAGCCAATCTTTGCCAAGGTACTGGTAATTCCCATCTGTACCATGCGAACGTCAACCAAGATGGGCTGCTGTTGCTGAAGTGCGGTGATACCAGAGGCGATCGCCCCCTCACTAAACCGAAATAAATGCCCTAGGTCAAAGTCGGCTGTAGCGTGGATGGCCCGTCGTACAATGGCATATTCTTGGGGTTTCCAAGGATAGGGACCGATTTCGCGATCAATAATGGCGAAACTTTGGGCCGTGATGGGGTGAAGACGCATAGGAATTCGAGGGCGTAACGTTGATAAAACGAAAATATAGAGATTGATCCAAAAGATTGATCCAATATCTGACTATAACCTGAATCAGGTAGGGATAGGACAAAACCTAAAATCTGGTGGTTAAAACCAACGTCTTCGCCCCCTTGCTTTCGTTGCTCCTCAATGCTAGCCCTTAGCATTATGAAGAGATTATTTTCGGCCTATTCATTCATTAAAATGACTTTCAGGATACTAAATTATTGGCGGAATCTAGGGAGTAATTGCCATCACCTTGATCCGATTCCAGTTGCTCAAGGCGATCGCTCAATTCTTGGATATCCTGTTGATTATTCTGGGTTAGTTCATTTAAATCGGTCAATGAAGTAAGGGTATCAGGCAATTCTTGGCTCAGTTGTTCAATTTGTCGTTCCTGCTGTTCTAATCTAGTCTCTAACTGTTCCAACAACCGTTGTAACTCAGCCACCGTAGCTTGATTTTCCTCAATATTATCTTCGTATAGTTCTCCTTGAAGCAAAAGGCAATAGGCATATCAGCCTGAAATATCAATGGCGATCAAAATAGCAATAACTAGCCCACTCCCCACCGTTTGTAGCATAGCCTTAAGTTGATTAATTTTCTCATATTACTCCTCTATTTCGGTCTTAAGATCGAGGTGATGTTCTGAACTAATGCTTGCTCTCCAGGTTGCAATTGTTTTATCTCCAACAAATATTTGTTAAAAAAGATATCAAACAGCTTAAAGCTCAAAAAAACACCGTTAATCCCCAGAAACAATGCCAGGAGAGACTCTCCCACCTGCTAGGGTAGGGTAGTTGTAGTGCCAATTATCCATAGATCAATAACCGTTAAAACCATTGTCCAAGCCAACCAAATTCCATGGGCTTGGATAAAATCTTGGTAAATGGCATTGAGATTAATAGCCGTAATTTTAGCGGCGATAAAAGAAGTCATCAAGAAGTATTGGCTAAGGGTTAGCCCTATTCTACAACCCTAAATTAATTCCTTAGAGCCTGTTTGAACAGTGGGAATGAAAAGCACGACGATAAAAACAAAATCCACAACAGCGATCTAAGGGAAATTTGTCAGGCGTTAGGAGGGCAAGGGCTGGACCTGATTGACTGACAAAACTTTTCCCCTCATCCCTAAATCCCTTCTCCCACAAGGGGAGAAGGGACTTCAAACCAGGTTCTTGGGTCGAAAGCCCCTCTCCCGCTCTGGGAGAGGGGTTGGGGTG
>JAYKIC010000415.1:0-4488 GCA_035284985.1 Leptolyngbyaceae cyanobacterium | reverse complement strand
ATGCGGCCCGTGAGTTAATAGCGGTGGATTGGTCGGCAGAGTCAGGCCGGATGCGATCGCTCCTCCTCACCACATTAGCCACTGGCCTTAGTTTGGCGGACGAAGCCTTTTTAGAAACAGCTCTGGTCGATCGGAATGCTACCGTGCGAACCACCGCCGCCCATTTGTTAGCCTGTTTGCCAGATTCAGCTTGGTGTCAGCAAATGACGGAGTGGGGGCGATCGCTCCTCACCATTCAGCCCAAGGCTGCCTCCACTGTTCAGGCCACTGTTCAGGCCACTGTTCAGGCCGATGTTGAGCCAAAGGTTCACCCCAATCCTGACTCCTTGAGCCTCCAGATCACCTTACCCCCCCTGGATGACCCAACCCAACCCGAATCGTTTCCGTCACTCTTATTGGGCCTGTCTCTAGGGCTATCCCCTACGGCAGGTCAGGATTCAGGCCCATCGCCCCTACGGCAACAACAGGAAGCCCTAGCCCAGATCATTGGTTGTATGCCGCTCAACCACTGGCACCAGGGTTCCCCCACCGATCTAATTCGGGCAGCGGCAAATCATCCCCAAGGGGCGATCGCCCTGGGTGGCTGGCAACTAGCGGCCCTGCGTCAACAAAATCAAGCCTGGGCAGATGCCCTCCTACAGCAGCAGTTGACAGTGCTCCACTCCGATCACCCTAGCCCTCAGACCGCAGAGGCGATGATGTCAGGCTTGGCCGATCTGTTGTTAGTCCTACCGTTGCGCCGACGGGAAGCGCTGCTAACGGCCTATGTGCCCCCATCCATCCATCACCAAACCTCTCTGCTCCCAACCGCTCCCTCTTTAGAAAACGGGGCGGCAGATGGGGCCGCGATCGCCCAATGGTTGCAGTTGGCGATCGCCAGTTGTCCGAGACAATGGCCGGGTACGCCCCAAACTGATGGCACAGGTCCAGTCTGGGGGACTTGGAGCCAAGCCTTTAGCGATACAGTATTGGCCCAACTCCGTCGAGATCTGGCCCATAACCCATCGGTTTATCTGCGTGAAATGCAAACCCTGGCCCGCCCCATTGGGCTACGACTGGCCCCCATGGCCCATTCGGTTCAAGCCCTATCCCCCCTCAAAGAACACCCCGTTCCAGGTTCCCCCTATCAACAACGACAGTGGCTCCAAACCGTGGACATTATGCACGATCTGGTTAATCGCAGGCTGGCCATTTGGCAAGAGTTAGCTGGGGGACAGGACTCCCCATCGCACCCCATATCACTCCCCTAGTCCCCGTCCAACCACAGCCTTAACCCGCTTCATTCGTTAAGCTTTAATCAGTTTTAATGAGCCAACCCCAGATCAAGGAATCTTCAGAATTTCATGGCCCGTAAACCGTCCAAAAATCAATCGCAAAAAAAAGGTAAGGCGATCGCCAAAGCCGATTTGCCCCAAAAAATCTGTCCCGTGTGCGATCGCCCCTTCACCTGGCGCAAAAAATGGGAAGCTTGTTGGGATGAGGTGAAATATTGCTCCGAGCGGTGTCGGCGGCGGCGGTCAGGAACCAGTGAAGCCTAACCCTAAACTAACCATAATCCCTTGATCCACCCCCATAAACCAGATGACCAGCAGACCAATATTGAGAATTGAAAAGTTGGGAACTTTAACTTAGGTATTTCGTCTGCCTGCGATTAACTGTTTGGGAAATTACTGCAATTTTGTTGCGATCGCTGGAAATTTTGGGAAACTCCGTGCAGAATTTGGGTGTAGGTAAAGGCAAATTTATGGATTTGCCCAATGATTCAATCTGGTGAGTTGATTTGAGGAGTTGTCATGAATATGGTACATCGACCAATGAACAAGTCGTGGAGTGTTTTCACCATGGCCGTTACAGTCAGCGGCCTAGTGGGTACAGGGGCCATGGTTCCCACTGGGGCTATGGAGCCTGAAGCTAACCTAATTTCAACGGGGGAATCGGGAATTGCCGATCTAAACAAGCATTTAAACAAGAGCGATCGCACCATTGAACCAATGGTCAATATTGAGGATGTGCCTGGGATGACAGCGGGGGCGATCGCGCCGTTCCACCCCCTTGACGCACAATCCCCCCACCCATCTGCCGATGTGCCGCTGATAGCCCAAAACCGCATGTCCGAGTTCGGCAGTCAAAGGATAGAGGTCGAGGTACCACCGGGCAACGGAGAACGGATCACAGCAATGGAAGTCCGCTTCATAGACGATGGCGAACCAGACGATGGCCACACCCGCGATAGGACCATCCTCCGGGAATTCGACCTAGAGCCGGGGGATATCTATGACCCCGTTTTAGCAGCCGAAGGCTTGCGTCGTTTGAATAACCTCAACATTGTTCGGGAAGCCAGCCTTAGTTTGGAGCCGACAGCCAACGATGGCGAAACCGTGATGGTGATTACCGTTGATGAACGGACTCCTTTTCCCATCCAACTTAGTCTGAACTTTGCCCATCCCTCCGCTCTCCATGGTCCAGTGGAACCCAGTACAGTTCTACCAGGCACCAACCGTACTGGCGGTCTAACAGGTGGCTTGGAACTACAACTGACCAATCTATTTGGCATTAATCAAACTTTTGCGGCAGGCATTGAAGGGGGGGAAAACGCCGGGAGTTTTGCCTTCAGCTATACGAACCCCCGCATTTCCCCTAACAATCGGATTGGTTTATCCGCTAACTTCTTTAATTCACGGGAAGTGCAAACCGTATTTAATGGCGGAGACAATGAAGTGGAACTGGCCAACGACAATGATCCGTGGGTCCATCGCTTGGGGGGTGGGATCGAATTGTTCAGTCCCCTGTCCCCCCATTGGGCGATCGCCTCTGGCCTTTCGTACCAGAACGTCTCCATCCGAGATGACATTTTTAGCGACGATACCTTTCAGGAAGATGAATTGGGGAACGACCTGACTTTTAGTGGCGGCGATGAAGATGAATTGCTAACTTGGACCATCGCCACCGCTTGGGACCATCGGGACGATCGCCAATATCCCACCCGTGGTCATCGGTTCTTATTGAGTTCCGATCAATATATTCCCATTGGAGAGGCCAATGTTTTTGGCAATCGCTTGTCCGCCAACTATACCCAATACCTTCCCTTCCCTCTGTTTGGCTTTGATGATGGCCCTCGCACCTTGGTGCTGAATGTTCAAGGGGGAACCTTTATCGGTGATTTGCCCCCCTACGAAGCCTTCAGCCTCGGCGGCAGCGGCTCCGTGCGCGGATTTGATGGCGGCGATGTGGGAACGGGCCGCAGCTTTATCCAGGCAACGGCAGAATACCGCTTCCCCATTTTTGGGTTTGTCGCCTTCCGGGAAGAAATTGATGTTGGCGGCACCTTGTTTGTAGACTATGCCAATGATCTAGGGTCCGGGGATACGGTTCTAGGAGAACCTGCTGAAATTCGGGATAAGCCCGGAGAGGGTTTAGGCTATGGGGTAGGCTTCCGGGCACGCACTCCCATTGGTCCGGTGCGTCTGGAATTTGGCATTGCAGATACGGGGGAAACCAATGTGATCTTCAAGATTGGCGATCGCTTCTAAAGGCCATCTCCCTCGCCCCACCCTAGTTCCCAACCCCGTCTAGTCCCCTAGGCGGCATTACGGTGATGCACTAGTTGCACCACCGTAATGCATTAAATACATGAAACTTCAAATAGTGTACCGGAAGATACAAAACCTCATATTTTAACTCGCTTTAATAACAGTCATACTGAGGCAATCGATAACAGTACGGTCTATGTAGGCGTGAAGCGTATGCCATGGGCCGCTGCGTGGTGGTCAAAACCGGGTGCGATCGCCCCATGATGGCCTGATTGTTCGCTCAGCAGCACTGATCGTTTGTAGGCATGAGGGAAAATCTGTGACTAGCATAGTGGTAAAGCCCGGTGAAAAGCTTAACAAGTTTGAGAAGTTTAAAGCAGTGAAAGATGGGTTAGCAGTCAAAGACGAATTGGACCACTTTGCATCGATTGGTTGGGAAGCAATGGAAAAGGACGATCTAGAACATCGTCTTAAATGGTTGGGGGTCTTTTTTCGTCCCGTTACCCCTGGCAAATTTATGTTGCGCTTGCGAATGCCCAGTGGGGTCATCACCAGTCAGCAAATGCAGGTGTTGGCAGAAGTGGTTCAACGATATGGCGATGACGGCAGTGCAGACATTACCACTCGGCAAAATTTGCAACTGCGAGGCATCCGCCTCGAAGATATTCCCGATATTTTTCAGCGCATGAAGGCAGTGGGACTAACCTCCGTGCAATCTGGGATGGATAATGTTCGCAACCTCACCGCTTCCCCTGTTTCCGGGTTTGATGCCGATGAACTCCTGGATACACGAGTCTTAGTCCAGCAGGTTCAAGACATGATTACGGGCCATAGCGAAGGGAATCCTGAATTTACCAACTTGCCCCGTAAGTTCAACATTGCCATTGAAGGGGGACGGGATAACTCCGTTCACGCCGAAATCAACGACATCGCCTTCGTCCCCGCCTATCGAGAAGGG
>JAYKIC010000414.1:0-3017 GCA_035284985.1 Leptolyngbyaceae cyanobacterium | reverse complement strand
GAGGCTGACTTAATCAAGCGCCATTTTGCCGAGCCAGGGGCCAAAATCCTGTTGATGGGGGGCTTGCCGATGGGTAAGTCAGGTAGCACGAATTTCCTCAAAATCCATACCATTGCCCCCATGACCGCTTAGAAATTAGCCGTTCATTAGGGCTTCTATATCGGCGATCGCTGTGGGCAAGGCAGCCGTCAAGACCTCATGGCCTGTCTCTGTGACCCGCACATCATCCTCAATTCGTATCCCTCGAACATCGGCGAACTCCGCTAGACGGTCCCAGTTCACCAAAGTTTGATAGCGCGATCGCCAGTCTGGATTTTGCAAGATTCCTGGGACTTGATAAAATCCTGGCTCAATGGTCACCACCATGTTCGGTTGCAGGGGTCGATCCAACCGCAAATAGCTAAGGCCGAAGCGATCGCTCCGTTGCCGACCGGGGGCATATCCAGCCATGTCCCCCAAATCCTCCATATCATGGACATCCAATCCCAAAAGATGGCCAACCCCATGGGGAAAAAAGAGGGCGTGGGCATCCTGTTCTACCAAATCCATGGGATTACCCCGCAAAATCCCTAAATCCACCAACCCTTCAGCCATAATTTGGGCAGCGAGTAAATGAATCTCCCGATATTCTACCCCCGGTTTAATCTCGGCGATACAGGCATCGTGGGCCGCTAGCACAATGGCATAGAGCGATCGCTGGCTGGGGGAAAAGGTTCCCGATACAGGCCAAGTGCGGGTAATATCTGCGGCCCAACCCGATGCAGTTTCTGCCCCCACATCGGCCAACAACAAGTCGCCAGGGGAAAGTCTGTGGTGGTAGTGGTTATTATGCAACACCTCCCCCTGCACCGTAACGATGCTGCTGTAGGCGGTGGTCATATTTTGGGCCAGAATCACCCGCTCCATGGCCGCCCGCACATCGGATTCATGGCTGGCCGTGGGCGTGGCCCGCATTCCGGCTTGGTGGGCCTTAACCGTGACCGCCGCTGCATGGCGCATTTCCTCCAGCCCTGCGGCATCATGGCAGAGACGAATCTGGCTAATGGCGATCGCCAATTCCCGATCAAGTCCCTCTGCTTGGGGAGCCGCTACCACGGAACGGCCCAACACCGACCCTTGGTGCTGCTGGGTCGGCCCATCCTGGGCCAGAACCGTGGCGGCATCTTGGGCGCGAAGGGGCAAATCAGCGAGGGGAAAGGCGGCGGATGCACCAATGTGGTGGGCGATCGCCTCCCGCTCCGGTTCAGGTCCATGCCACAAAGCACTAGCCGCTGATGGATTATCCATATACAGCGTCAAACGTCCTCCCTCCAAATAAACCACTGCATTCTGTAAGGGATAACCGACAAAATAAAGAAAATGACTATTGGCCCGAAAGGGATAGACATTAGCGGGAAAATTCCGGGCGGAGGCATTGCCGGACCACAGTAGAACCGGGTCCGTAAAGACATCGCTGAGGCGTTGCCGTCGTTGCTTGAGCACCTCAAGGGAAGGGCTGGCAATGGGAATAAGCGTCGGACCAGGGGAGGATGGAGACATATGATTAAACGAGCAAAATTGTCACGATACAATAGGATATGATGAGCCTATTGTATCGCCACTATATCGCCTCAATTTAGCCAGGGAAATTACCCATGATAGCCTTTGCCCGTGCTTCAGTTGAATCCGTTTTATGACACTTCCTGCGTTAGGAAGACATTGATATCAGCAGGTTCCATTGATTCACTAAATCGAATAGTACTGCACTGAATCCGATCGGCAACAATCGTAGTCGCTGCATCAGTGGTATGAACTTCTAAAATTGCTTCTGGTAAGGATTCAAACATAAGATGCTGTCCCGGAAAGACAACCCGTTCAAAATACCAATTTTCAACATTTTCTATGCGAACAACTTGAAGTCTATTAGTCGCATTGACATAGTGGCAAGTAATTTTTCCTGCAACCTCGTTGGATAGCGGATCTAACGAATTTTGCATCAGTTATGCTCCTCAAATATTATCGTTTAATTTATTAGCCGGATTGCGATTAACCAGATCAAATAAGGTAAGAATCAGGGTACGTCCACAGTTTAGGGAGTTGCCAAAAGTGCTGATGTGGGGGCGGCAGACACAGCCCATCACCCCCAAACATTGGTGCCTTTTTAATTGACAGATCCCTTAAATAAGGGAAAGATTGTGCGCCAAACTTTTGTGCGCCAAGGATCGCCCGTAGGTACAATAGATCTGACTGAAATCAGAAACAAAAAGTTACAAACCCAGCCGTAACTTCAGAGCAACCGATGCGATCGCAGCATGAATATTGACTACGGTACATATCCAGAATACCAAAACAAATATAAAACATTTGACCCAAAATGCTGGGACAGTTGCAGGGATTCACAGCGTCCTTACATATGGTAAAACACTCTACGTGGTTTTGCTGTAGCTAAATACTCATTTGCGCTCAGCAGTCTACGTTATCAATATGTTTCTAAAAAAAATATGTTCATTGTCGATATGCGATCGCATTCCCCCATCTGCTGAACTTAGATAACATGGTCCTGAGCCATATCAAAACTAAACTATGCGACGAAATTAAACGGTTTGCTTAGAATAGGGTTAGCAATGAAAATAGCTTCAAATATTGTAAATATTTATTTCAATTGCGCTGTTTGGGAGATCCCAATTTATGCCAAGCAATACGACTTTCTCATCCCAAAACCCTAGCGGACAGCCTGGTATTCGTCAGGCTCAGTGGGGTCAACCTGATGGCTCCGGCCATCGGGGCACCATGCCATGGGCTAGGCCATGGCATTCTAGCGACTGGCGGGGACGTTCAGCGGCAACCATAGCCCCCGATGGCCAGAATCCGAGGGGGGGTAAGCAGGGGAAAGGATGGCGACGTACAACTCGGTCCCCAGACTTATCCGTTCAAAGAATGGATGCCTCCATAGACCTGATGGCAACGACGACAAAGCGCTCTTTTCCGAGTTTACGGCCTGTTCGTAGGCGCAAGGGTAACTTGAGCGATCGCGATCT
>JAYKIC010000413.1:0-3381 GCA_035284985.1 Leptolyngbyaceae cyanobacterium | reverse complement strand
CCAAGGCGGCGGCAGCGCCACCACTGGAACCGCCGGGGGTATAGTCTGGATTCCAGGGATTGCGGGTGGGGGGAAATCCGGGGGGTTCGGTGAAGGGCATGGTGCCCAATTCTGGGGTGGCGGTTTTGCCCAAAATCACAAATCCAGCCTGCTTAATTTTGGCCACAATGGCATCGTCGAATTGTCCCAGGCTTTGTTTCAGGGCCGCACAACCCAGGGTGTAGGGTACTCCTTGCATTGGGTTGAGGTCTTTGACGGAGATGGGTATACCGAAAAATTGGGGCAAGGTGTGGGGATCATCCGCTTGGATCACTTGCTCTGTTTTGGCGGTAGCGTCAGCGATCGCTTGTTCTGCCAATACGGTGAAGTAGCTGCCAAACTTCGAGTCAAACTGTTCAATGCGGTCGAGGTAAAGCTGGGTTAGCTCCAAGGGGGAAATTTCGCGACGACGAATCAGTTGGGCTTGTTCGAGGGCAGGCAAAAAGGCCAAGTCAGTGGAATTCATGATCAGTACAGTAATGGCTTCAGGAAATAGCGATCGCTAGTGGATCAACCATGGTATTGACTGTAACAGGGATTATCCTGGGCCTTGGTTGTTAATAGGGTCAGTTTTAAGATTGGTGGGATGGGGTGGGTGGGTGAGGGGGTGGGTTAGGGGA
This sequence comes from Leptolyngbyaceae cyanobacterium, assembly GCA_035284985.1. GTDB lineage: Bacteria > Cyanobacteriota > Cyanobacteriia > CAKZMO01 > CAKZMO01 > JAAHGY01. Next base: position 2,722 of record JAYKIC010000413.1, on the reverse strand, counting down.
GGATATAGCCGAGACCAAAGAGAAGACCGCTCCAGAAGTGGAGGGCGATCGCAATAAATTTGCAGTTCATCACCCGATTGGGCTGGTCGTGATATTGGCCCACATGGCGACAGAGGCGGATGGCAGCGGGAATCCCAGCAATGCTCAATCCGCTCCATAGGGGGGATAACCCGGTCAGAATCAACAGGGCAATCACACCGTAGACGCTGCCACAGATCCAGGGCAGTAACTGGGCGCCTCGGTGGGTGCCCATGCGGACGATGGGCGATCGCTTGCCAGCGGCCACATCATCTTCGACTTGGTGAAAGTGGGAACAAAACAATACCAAGGTGGTGGTCAACCCTAGAGCAATGGACGCAATGATGCTGCTCAGGGAAAAGGTTTGGGTTTGGCTATAGTAGGCGGCGCTGACGGCGAGGGGACCAAAGGCAAAAAAACAGAGAATTTCCCCTAATCCTTGATAGCCAAGGCGAAAGGGTGGACCTTGATAGAGGTAGCCCAAACCGCAGCAGGCGATAATGAGCCACAACACGGTGGCATCGTTTTGCCAGAAGGCGATCGCCCCAATACCCACTAACCCCAGTGCCAGAAACAGATTGGCCAACCCTAATACCAGGGGTCGATTGCCTGTTAAATTCACCACCGAATGCAGCTTATTTTCATCAATCCCCGTTTCCGCATCAAAGGCATCATTGGCTAAATTTTCCCAGGCTAGGATCAAAATCGCCGCCCCTGTGAAAGTGAGGAAAATTGGCCAGTTGAAGGATTGGCGATCGAGCTGTTCGTAGTAGGCGATCGCACTACCCCACCAAATTGGCATAATGGCCACACTGTACATGGGGGGTTTAATGGCGGCCATCCATAGCCGTTTGCGACTAGGGGCTACACTGACGTTGAGTGGGGTGGTATTGGGAACGGCCCCATTTTGGGCGATAGTGGGCGGTGTGCGATCGGATGGTTTCATACCTTAGAAATTCATCTGTTACGAATATCCTCCGAAATCCTCAACTCCATTGAGGCATTAGCTGTCGGAGGGTGCGGCCAATGTCCCTACAACACTTTACCGTGAAGCCTGACCGGAAAATTACCCTCACGGTGCCTGGGTTAAAACAAGGGTACATTCACGATAAAACTAACACCGAGTAAAGCCGTATCAAAGTCAATCAGGTCATTGGTGGAATCTCCCCAGCGTCCCCCACCAAATACCGTAAGACTGGTGGTGTCGGTAAATTCGTAACGCAGTTGGGCTAAGAGTTGATGGTAGGAACTGTTGCGCTCTTGATGGGTATAGTCGTTCAGCATGAACTGATAGGACAGTCCTGCTTCAAAATCTGGGGTTAGTGCTTGGGTTAATCCCAAGTAAAAGCGGTTAGATAAACGACTGCGTTCCTCTGGTTCGGCCCAACTCATTTGCAACTGATAGGCAGAGTTTAAGGTGAGGTTGGGGTTAATGGGATCGATTCGACCCACCGCCCAGCGTAGTTCATGGGTATCGAGGAAGCGATCGCCCCCATCCAGAAGAAAAAACTGCTGATTACGCCAGTGCAGATCCGTATACATGCGGCGGGTGAGGTAGTGATACACGCCAAAGCGCAATTCCAACTGGTTGTAATTAAAGTCGTCATTTTTAACGTAGCGCAGGCTTGAGATCTCGGCTGAACCGATGAGAAAGGTGCGGGAATTCAGTCGAGGAACGGCGCGTAACGATAGCCCGACCTGAAAAATATCATCGGCTTCAGGTTCCGATCGGGCCAGTAAATTATTGCCGCTAAAAAAGTCTATTTGCCCCGCAATGGCTACAAAGCGGCGGCGGGGAGGGGGAGGGGCTAAGGGGCGGAGGCGCAAGATGCCTAATTCTGGATCAATGACGCTGGGTTCGCTGTCCGCGAGGGGGCGGAGGCGAAGGATGCCCAGTTCCGGGTCGATTTCGGCGGTGGTTTCGAGGGCTAAGTTGGGGGGGGGATCGGTTGAGGGGCGATCGCTTGGAGCATCGTTGTCGGTTGAGGTCGGATCTGGGGTTGAATCTGGATCTGAAACAGTGGGGACGGGATCTGCCGCCTCTGCCTCTACTGCTGTTTCCCAGGCAGCCTCTGAAACGAGTTCTGAAACGAGGGTTGTGGTTGAATGGTTTGGGATAATTGTTTCTGGGACGATTGTTTCTGGGACAGTTGTTAAAGTGTCCACTGACTCAAGGGTGGGGTCAGGGGCAGCATTGATGGCAGGAGCAGAAAGGGGTTCAACGCCAAACCCATCGGGGCTAAAGGTGTCGGTGGTGGGTGGCTCAATCGGACCATCGGTGGCCAGTTGCCACACATTAGGAAAGACCGGGGTTGGAGCGGTTGGGGCAGACGCTAATGGGGAGGGCGATCGCTCCGGTGTCGTGGCTGGCAAGGGGAATGGGGGGGGGAGATTAACCCAGAAGTGTTCTGGCTCAGAGGCTGGTGAATGGGGCAATTCACTGTGGGGACTGGCGATCGCCCCATTCGGGTTCAACACCACGCCACTGGTGGCGATCGCCCACAGAGACACTAATGGTAACGATAACGGCCAAAAACGAGACATAAACAGTCAGCCCCATTAACACATCGGAAGAAAATGCACAGTCGCTAATATACAGAGTGAAAGGTCTTCTGTCATGTATTCACGCAGAGGACATTAAAATGCGGAATTTTAGGTAGAAATATCAACCTCGTTTGGTCGTATTTCCCCTAGCCTAGCGAAT
>JAYKIC010000412.1:0-13014 GCA_035284985.1 Leptolyngbyaceae cyanobacterium | reverse complement strand
AATAATGTTGCCATTGCCCAAGCCATAATCTTCTAGCCAGCGACGACTGGCCATGATGTAGCGCAATTCGGTATCAAACAGGGCGATCGCCGCCGGGGTATGCTCTACAAATAGGCGTAAAGGATGAGAAGCCGATATACTCTGGAGGCTCAAAACAGAGATAACCGATTCCATAGGAATTCTAAAGTCAACTGAACAACAACATATAACAATAGAATGCCCTTGACCCTGATCATTCTAACAACGTTCAGTCATGAAAAAAACCTGAAAGTAACGCGGATTGGCTAAGCTTAAATGAAAACTAAGGGTTTATCTTTAAGCGGAGCAAACGCCTCGGCATCAAATCGATACAGGCTGGCCGGTCGTCCCGCTCCCCGTGATACTTTGTCTCCCGTATCTGCAAGAAAACCAAGCTTGAGCAAACGACTACGGAAATTAGAGTAATCCGAAAAATCCTCCCCTAAAACGATGGTGTAAAGCTGATATAAATCGCTTAAGGTAAATGTTTCTGGCAAGACATCGAAGGCGATCGGGCTATATTCCAGCTTATTCCGCAACCGCTGATAGCCATACTCCACAATTTTGTTGTGGTCAAAGGCAAGGGTAGGAATTTGTTCTAGGGGATACCAGGCAATGCCGCTCACCCCATCAGCAATCAGTTTGGCATCGGCGAAGCGGACGAAGGCAAAGTAACTGACAGAAAGATAGCGAACGCCAAAGCGATGGTCGCCTTCACGGGGATCACGGTGGGGACCACCAAAGGTAAACAGTTGTTCTAAATACAGGCTATGCACCCGCACTTTTTCCGAGAGGGCGCGATCGGCGGCCTGTTCCAAGGATTCCCCTTGCTGCACCAACGTACCGGGCAAACACCACTGTCCTACGAAGGGAGAATCGTGGCGCATCACCAGTAATAACAGCAGTCGGTTTTGCTCGGTGTCTACCGAGAAAATTACAATGTCAACACCGACCTTAAAATCAGCCAGGGCATAACTGACGGGGAAAGAGGATTGGGAGTCAGGATCATGTGCCGACATTAGTGTGCTGTTTAGGTGAATGACAGGTTCTATATAAATGTTCCCGCAAAATGTAGTCCCGAATCGGGGGGGTGAGGCCAATGGTGTGGGGGAAGTTGTGGCGCACCGCTTCACGGGAGGCGGTGGAGGAAATGGGTAGACCTTGGAGGTTGGCGATCGCCACCGTTGCCCCCATCTCTCTTAACGCATCCAGATCAGCAGTTTGGATATGATACCCCGGACGAGGCACCACCAATAGCTTAACCTGCTCAATCAGTTGGTCGGCTTGATACCATCGCGGCAGTTGCCCGACTAAATCGGAGCCAATTACAAAGGTAAGGATTGCGTCGGGCCATTCTTGACGGACCCGATCGATAGTGGTGATGGTGCGGGGGTGGCTCAAATCCTGCCGACACTGGAGGTTATACTGAGGCGGTTCGATATCGTTAATCAGCAACCGCAGCATGGCAGCCCGATGCATCAGCGGAGTCTGATCCACCTTGAGGGGATTATCGGAGGCCCAGGCAATGACTTGATCATAGCGGGAGGAGAGCCAGCGTAAAATTTGCTGGTGTCCGGCGGTGGGGGGATCGGCGCTGGTGCCAAAGAGTGCGAGGGTTGTCATGGGTGGTGGGTGAGTAGATGGGTGGATGGTGAGTGGGTGGGTGAGTTTTGGATTATCTAGTGAGTATAGGCGTGTTGAATTCGTTTTTGGGTATTTTCGGTCAATGTTTTAAGGGCGTTGGATGGGGTAGCTTCTAAGGGAGTGGGGTGGTGAATCTGGCGGCAGGAGGCTGGCAATTGGGTGACAGCGGTGCGGGTGCGGTGGGCGATCGCCTCTAATGATTCAGCTTCCACCAAACGCTTTCCCTGCTGCATCACGAGTTGCAACAGTGGAGTTTCATGATAATCCGTAGTTGTAATGGGTGCTTCTGTCATCAAACCGAGGCGATCGCCTTTCACCTCACCTGTTGCGTCTATCTGACGAAAGATTTGCTTACGTCCGGGATAGGTGATTTTTCCGGCAGCGGCTTTCATGGTGGGAATCCCATCAATTTCCACGAGTTTGTAGACTCCGTTGACGGGATCACCCGTCACTAATTTGGTGCCAATGCCATAACCATCTAACATTGCGCCATCCTGTTGCAGGCGTGCAATTTCTGGTCCATCTAAATCGCCGCTGGCGAAAATGGTGGCATGGGGTAAAAGCGATCGCACAATTTTAGACAATTCCACCAAATTTCCAGAATCCAGGCGAACGGCATCCACGGTCATGGTTCCCTCCGCCACCTGGGCGGCTAACCGTTGGGTTGCCGCCTCAACGTCATAGGTATCAATCAATAGGGCCGCACCGGGAAAATAGCGATGGAAGGCAGCGAACGCCTCATCCTCCGTACCATTCACCGCCGATAGGGCCATCACTAAAGCGTGGGCCATCGTACCTTGGGGCTGACGGCCTAAAGCGAGGGCCGCTAACACATTTGAGGTGCCATCAAACCCAGCCGCGATCGCCGCACGGGCCGCCCACAGGGATGCTTGGGGACCAAAGGCTCGCCGACTGCCAAATTCTAGGATGGTGGCTTTTTCCCCTGCTACGTCCCGGATTTGGGCCGCACGGGTCGCCACTAGGGTTTGATAATTGAGGGTATTGAGCAGATAGGTTTCCACGATCTGGGCTTGCCAGAGGGGCGCGTCAATTCGCAAAAACGGTTCTTGGGCAAAGATGGTCGTTCCTTCCGGCACCGCCCACACATCCCCACTAAATCGACCAGTCTGAAGCAAATCCCAAAACTGGGGGGACACATGGTCGAAGATGCCTGTGGCTTGGAGCGATCGCACCTGTTCTTCACTAAACTGAAAGGCTTCCAGGTAATCCAACGCTTGCTGCAAACCCATAGCAATCAAATAGCCAAAGTCCCTAGGCACCCGCCGCACAAACAGTTCAAAGCTGGCAGGCCGCTGATCCAAGCCTTCTCCGGCATAACAGGCCGCCATGGTGAGTTGGTACAAATCAGTCAGCAAACCGTAGTCCTCAGGGATGGGCACCAAAGCGGACCGAACAGCAGCCAGGAGAGAAAGGTCAGACGCAGGAAAAATCATGGTTGTAACGTAGAAAACTACACCGATGAGGAACTAGCCCAATCGGGTACTAGCCCTTGTATCTCTATTTTCATCATCCTTCAATTATAGTAATTTTTACCAAAATATGTCCATGGGAATTTGATGAAGAGAATCAATTACACGATGAAGCAACAGAATAATATCTATCTGTAGACCTTAGATGAGTCTATCTTATCTATTGGATTCTATCTATACTTTTGGCGTTAGGTCGTATGTCTACCCAGTACACACCAGCCGAACCACCCCCTCTAACTCCCCCCTTGCCTAATCTTGTAGGGTGGAATTAAGGGGGGGTAGAGCTGGATTTTGAACTGGTGTAGCGTCAGAGTGACTGCCTAGGGAAAGTGGAAGCTGTAGCCGCCCACACTCGTTAAGATCGCAACCGTCCCGATCGCAAAATGCTGACAATCAGCCACAACCCAATCAAACTGGCGGCTACGAACAAGGCAATGCTAATCAAATACAGCCGCATGGTTTGCTGATTGGAGGTGACGATCGCCGCCCCCATAATCAGCGATCCCACCAAAATGCTGAAGGACAGCCGATTGGCCGCATCATCCATCGTTAGCCGTACCCCTTCCAAATCCTTGAGGGTGATATTCCACCGTAGGGTTTCAGTACTGAGGCGATCGAGCAAAAATTCAATCCGTCGCGGCGATTGCAGCGTTAAGTTTTTCAACTCCAATCCAGTACGGAGCAGCGCTTGCATCGGATCATCCCCTAGTAATTGCTGCCGGAATAAGTCGCTCACCAAGGGACGCACTTCATCCAAGAGACTGACATCGGGGTTGAAACTACGCCCTAATCCTTCTAAGTTAGCTAATGACTTGGCATAAAGACCCAAATTACTCGGCCAGCGCAGTTTATTTCTCCGGGCTGACTGCAATACTTCGTAAAAAACTTGGCTAAAGTTAATCTCTGAGAGATTACGGCTATAGTAGCGCCGCAGGAGTCGATCGTAATCCGCTTCCAAACGGGCAATATTGACGGGACCGATGGGGGTGGCTAATTGCAAGGTTAATTGGCTACAGCGCTGGGCATCCAAGCTGATGACTGCTAGTAACATTTCCGTTAGCGTCGCCTGGGTGCGGGGATCAAGTCGTCCCATCATGCCACAATCCAGTAGGGCAATCTGACCTGTATCCAGGTAAAACACGTTGCCGGGGTGGGGGTCGGCGTGGAAAAATCCATCAATAAAGAGCTGTTGGAAGAAGGCCCGAAACAGAAGCGTGGTCACGGCTTGACGTTTGGTGGGATCACCCCCTTTCCCTTTCCCTGCCAGATCGGAGGTCAAAATCGGCACTCCATCCAGCCATTGCAGTACCAAAATTTTCTCGGTGGTCAACTCCCAATTGATCGCGGGGATCACTAACTGATCCGGGTCGAACCACTTACTCACTTGGAGATTCTGGCGCAACTGATCCGTATAGCGGGCTTCCTGAGTAAAGTCTAATTCTGCTTGTAATGCGGTAGCAAACTCATCTGCTAGGGAGACTACATCGTAATACTGACCAAAATTGGTACGGGATACCAATTCCGCCAGGGTAGTAATCAGGGAAATATCCTGATCCACGATCGCCTCAATACCGGGTCGCTGAATTTTGATAGCGATGACTTCACCGGTTTTGAGGGTGGCTTGGTGGATTTGGGCAATGGAACCAGCGGCGATCGCCTCCAGTTCAATCGACTCAAACACCTCCTCTAAGGGCCGACCAATTTCTTGCTGTAACACAGGCTTGAGTTTTTCCCAGGTCACCTTGGGCACATTGGCCTGTAAATCGGTTAGCGCATTGATGTATTCAGGTGGCAGTAAGTCGGGTCGGGTACTGAGCAACTGCCCCAATTTCACATAGACCGGACCCAGATCAGACAAAATATTGCGTAACACAGCAGGAGGAGGCAATTCCGGCTCATCATCACTATTGATGCCGCTTAATAAACGGCGCATATAGTCCCAGCCATTCTTAAAAACGACCTCAACAATTTCTCGCTGACGACCACTGGCTTGAGTTAGCCCTGAAAAAACCATGAAGTCTCCACTGGTAGGTGATTAGGATTAGGGTTTGGTCTGACGGTATTTTTGACCAGCCCATTCACTGCAAACTTTAGCGCATTCGCCTGAGGATTGGATCAGCCCGTGGCAGGATTCCTGCTGCTAAACTGGGGCAAGTTTGCCCTATTAGAACCACGTTATGCTGTTGGCAAGTAATGATTGACAGTGTGTTGGGAAGACTCACCGCCATGATGTTTAGCCGATTCAGAGGTTTAGGCAAAACCCTGAAAGAATTTTCAGTTACTGATACTGGGGCCAACTTTAGTTGAGGGGCCACTGTTTGCCATATCAGACTATTTTCGCTAAGAGAGGTAAACAATGACTCGCCCAGTACCTATGAGCACACTCGCCATTTCTGCCGACCAGATTGACCACATCCGTGCCCATGCCGCTAGCACCTACCCAGAGGAGTGTTGCGGCATTCTCCTAGGGCGACTGCATCGGGAAGGGGAGGCCATTACCAGAACGGTGGTAGACCTATGGCCTGTGAACAATGCCTGGGGCGATGAGGCGAAAATGGCGATCGCCCCCCTCAGCCACAATCCCGATCAATCCCCGGAACTGTCCCCAGACCAGAATTTGACTGCCGAGCGCCGCTATTGGATTGACCCGAAAGAACTGTTGGCAGCCCAAAAAGTAGGTCGGGAAAGGGATTTACAAATGATTGGAATTTATCACTCTCACCCGGATCATCCAGCGGTGCCGTCGGAGTGCGATCGCGTTCTCGCATGGCCGGATTACTCCTACATGATTGTGTCGGTTCCTGAGGGCAGCGCCACCGATGTGTTGTCATGGGCTTTAGATGAGGATCAGCAGTTTCAGTCAGAAATCGTGCAAATTAGTGGTTCACTGTTCTGACCAGGCGATCGCCGCCCCATCCCCCAACGCCACCGCTTGCCATTCCTGCACCGCCCTTGGTCCCACCAACAAGCGCACGTCGCTGTCCCCAGCAATGGGCAATGACAGCCGTAATGGTAGCCAGTTGGGCAGTTGGGCCGCAATGGGCTGTAGGTCGTACTGGGCCACATGGGGTTCAGCGGGTTCACCGGGTTTGAACAAGGCTGTAGCGGTGTCTGCGGCTTTGAACGTGCGACCTAAGGGGGTTTTAAGTTGGAGGGGGCGATCGCGGTCCACGGTGGCACTGCCCGGAAAGCCCACTAAGCGCAGGTGAAAATCGTGGCGACCATCGGGGAAGGAGTGGTTGAAGGCGATCGCCCGCCAGTTGTGACGATACTGATCCTGAAAGGTGTTAAACGATTTATAAAGGACTTGCCCCGGTGCCTCTTGGTGGGCGGTGAGGAAGGCGAGGGGGGAGGTTGGGACAAGGGCGATCGCCATGGGCATCGAGTTGCCAAACCCCCATACAGCCAGCAGCAGCAGCATTAGGCCAATCATGAATCGTATCAACCTTGCCAGCATGAATCGGGCTGACTGGAAGATGGTTAAACGGCTACGTTTCATACCAGACAATAGGATCTAAACAATAGACTCTAACTAATGAGTCATGGGTTTAAGCAACGGCTGACGCTTCCGGTTTGGCAAAAATCATCCGCCCCGCTGACGTTTGCAACGCCCCCGTCACCACCACGGGCAACTCATCCCCCACATACTGACTGCCATCTTCGACCACCACCATCGTGCCATCACTGAGATAACCCACCCCTTGGGTATCTTCCTTGCCTTGCTTGACAATTTTAAGGTCAATGCTATCGCCAGGGAGATAGTTGGGCCGTAGGGCTTGGGCTAAATCGTTGATGTTCAACACGGGCACCTGTTGCAAACTGGCGACTTTGTTGAGGTTGTAGTCGTTAGTCAATAATGCCGCACTAATTTCTTGAGCTAGACGCACCAGTTTTGCATCCACGGTAGAAATGTCGTCATAATCGGCGGAGTGGATGACGATGCGGCGGGGATAGTTTTCCTGCATCTGTTTGAGAATATCCAACCCCCGCCGACCCCGCGATCGCTTCCGACTATTTTGGGCATCGGCAATCAGTTGTAGCTCTTGCAGCACAAACTGGGGCACCAGAATCTGACCTTCAATAAACCCCGTTTGCAGCAACTCTTCAATCCGTCCGTCAATAATGCAGCTCGTGTCTAACACCTTAGATGTGGCGGGTTTCAAGGTTCCTTCCGCTACCAATAAGGTTTCCACACTATTGGGATTAATCAACCGCAACAAGGTCCGACCATGGGCATCCGCTAGGTTTACCCCGGAAAAGGCGAACAAAATACTGCCAACCACAGCGGCCAGGGGTTTGATAAAACTAAAATCCGGGGGAATGGGGAGCAGAAATAAGGGGGCTAGCATTAAATTGGCGATGACCAAACCGAGGACGAGGCCAACCGATCGGCTGAGCAACATGTCCACAGGCATTTCACGAATGCTCTTTTCCAGGCGACGATAGGCGGTTTGGGCGGATAACCCCACCCCAAAGCCAATGATGATACCAAACCCAGCACAAACGGTACTCAAGCCCTCAATGCTGGAGACGTTGGCCAACACTTCACCAGGGAGAAGATCCACCGAGTAGAACCCGATGCCTGCGGCTGCTAATACAAATGCGAAAACGATGATGAAATCAATCATGATCTAGATATAAATTGCGATCGCCCCTGTCATTGCTTATCACTCAATATCACTCAACAGGTTTTCAGGGGATCGTCTCCCCAACCCTCTCCCAGTTGAAATACAGACGATTACCGCCATAATAGTCCAGCAATGGGACAGGCTACCTCTAGTGATGGTGCATCCAGTATAAAGGACTCAAAGGCACTCGTTGAGAACACTTATACAATGTTTGTATTGCCATAATTATAAGTGTTTCTGCTTGGGAACGGGGGCACGGAACACCCACCAGGCTATGGCTAATTCTCGTCCACATCACCGATTTCGGTGTCAACAGGAATACCTGCCCATTATGCTGTCTGATTCACCTGTTACCAGTGCCTATATTCATATCCCCTTTTGCCGCCGCCGCTGCTACTACTGCGATTTTCCCATTGCGGTGGTGGGCGATCGCCCTCCCCTCCAACGGAGTCAGGGTATCACGGCATCACAAACAGGGCATGGGTCCGGGGCGATCGCCCACTACCTTCCCCTCCTGTGTCAAGAAATTCGGGTGACAGCCGAGCGGATCAGCCATGGCAACTTGGTGAAACCCTTGCAAACCGTCTTTTTCGGTGGCGGGACTCCATCGCTCCTGGGTGTGGAGCAACTAGCGATCATTTTGGCGACCTTGGCCGATACCTTTGGCATCGCCCCAGATGCGGAACTATCTATGGAAATGGACCCTGGTACGTTTACCCTGGCACAACTCCAAGGCTATAAAAATCTGGGGATCAATCGGATTAGCTTAGGGGTGCAGTCCTTTGACAATGAACTGCTCAAAGCCTGTGGTCGCACCCATACGCTGGCAGATATTCACCAGGCAGTGGGGGCGATCGCCCAAGTAGGTCTCACCAACTGGAGTTTAGATTTAATCTCTGGATTGCCCCATCTCACCCTGGAACGCTGGCAACAGACCCTGGAACAAGCGGTTCACTATCAACCGCCCCACGTTTCCGTCTATGACTTAACCATCGAAGCGAATACCGCCTTTGATCGGTGGTATCAACCGGGCGAAGCGCCTCTGCCATCGGATCACACTACCAGCCAGATGTATCACATGGCCCAAGAACAGTTCACCGCCGCTGGCTATCACCATTACGAAATTTCCAACTATGCCCGCCCCGGTCATGCTTGCCGCCATAATCTCGTTTACTGGCAGAATCAGCCCTACTACGGCTTTGGTATGGGAGCCGCCAGTTATGTGAATGGGTACCGGGTTAGTCGGCCCCGTACCCGCCAAGCCTATGAACAATGGGTACAACATTGGTCTGATCATGGTGCAGAGGTGGGAGAACCAACATCCTTGCAGGAGCAATTGCTAGATACCCTGATGTTGGGGTTGCGGCTGGCGAAAGGGGTGAGGTTGCGATCGCTCACGGATCAATTTGGGGAGGCGATCGCCCCCACGATCCTCAAAATCCTGGCCCCGCACCAAGCCAAGGGCTGGGTTGAAATCACCATGCTCCATGACGCTGCTAATATTCCATCGCAAGTTGCGCTCTCACCACAACCAGATATGCTCATTCGCCTCAGCGATCCAGAGGGTTTTCTGTTCTCCAATGTTGTGTTGTCTGACTTATTTGGATCGCTGGATACAACTTAATCCTTAATAGATACAACTGGCCAAGTGTTGCGAATAGCAAAGAAAATTTTGATTCCTCAAACCCACCACAAGAAAGGGATAAAAATTTGATACCCTAGGTCAAATAAGATTCTGAGCTAGAGGGCTGAAAACGTGGATATTCAAATTGGCCGGGGTAAGACAGCCCGACGTGCGTATGGGATTGATGAAATTGCCTTGGTTCCAGGACGACGGACGCTAGATCCGGCATTGGCCAATACAACCTGGCGCATTGGTGGCATTGAGCGGGAGGTTCCCATTATCGCCAGTGCCATGGATGGGGTGGTTGATGTCCGGATGGCGGTGTTGCTTTCCCAATTGGGGGCAATGGGGGTCTTGAACTTAGAAGGGATTCAAACACGCTACGATAATCCCAACCCGATCCTGGACCGGATTGCGTCGGTGGGCAAGGGTGAGTTTGTCACCCTGATGCAAGAGCTATATGCTGAACCCATTAAACCAGAACTGATTGAACGGCGAATTCAGGAAATTAAGCAACAAGGTGGGATTGCCGCAGTTAGCATCACCCCAGCCGGGGGGGCAAAGTATGGTGAGGCGATCGCCAATGCCGGAGCCGATATGGTTTTTGTCCAAGCTACGGTAGTATCCACTGCCCACCTATCCCCTGATAACGTTGTGCCCTTGGATCTAGAAGAATTTTGCCGTAAAATGCCCATGCCTGTGGCCTTGGGCAATTGTGTCACCTACGAAGTGGCCCTGAGTTTGATGAAAGTGGGAGCCGCTGCGGTGTTGGTGGGCATTGGTCCCGGTGCGGCCTGTACCTCTCGCGGCGTATTGGGGGTGGGGGTGCCCCAAGCCACGGCGGTGGCGGACTGCGCGGCGGCTAGGGATGATTTTGAGCGGGAGACGGGCAACTACGTGCCCGTGATTGCCGATGGCGGCTTGGTGACAGGGGGTGACATTTGCAAATGTATAGCCAGTGGGGCGGATGGGGTGATGATTGGTTCGCCCTTTGCCCGTGCCGCTGAAGCACCAGGTCGAGGGTTTCACTGGGGCATGGCCACCCCTAGCCCGGTGCTGCCACGGGGTACCCGCATCAATGTGGGCACAACGGGGACGCTGGAACAAATCCTGCGGGGACCAGCCCAATTGGATGATGGTACCCATAATTTGCTGGGTGCATTGCAAACCAGTATGGGCACCCTAGGGGCCAAAGACCTGAAGGAAATGCAACAGGTAGAGGTGGTAATTGCGCCGTCATTGCTGACGGAGGGTAAGGTCTATCAAAAAGCTCAACAGTTGGGGATGGGCAAGTAAAGTCCTCCGCCTAATGCCGTAAGTCCTCCTCTGCCATTAGTCGTTGTCTGCATGTTCAAAGCGATAGACATAAAACAGGCGGCGGAATTGGCGAAGGAGGATAGCGGCGATCGCCCACCCGCCAGCCCCCACCATTAGCCCCCAAAATGCGAGGGGTGGGGTGGTCCAGAATGATGGATCAGACCCATGGGCAACTTGAAGGGCGATCGCCCTGCCATCCACCCATATCCCCGCACCGAAACAGGCGATCGCCAACCCGAAGACCAACACCGTTACCTGATCCAGCCGCCGTAAGGCACGACGACACGGTTGGCAATTTTTCGTGTGGGTAGACCAAACATCAAACAGTTTGTCCTTGTCATATTCCGGGGGCGGCAGGGTTGGATCGCAATTCCCATCCCAGGCCACCCCACCGCCAGCCCGGTATTTGAGCCACTGCCGCAGCGTCACCACCATTTTATCTTGGGGATTGGGGGTGTAAGTTTGCTGTAGCCAGCGATCGCCCCCCCCCGGCCCCAACAACCGCTCCTGATAGTGCAAAAACACCAAATCCTGATGGAGAAACAAGGAGGCCAGAATGTGACCCACCCAAGCGGGCATGGGCCAAGCAAAAAAGCCTAAACCGGGTGGGGTTTTTCCAGCCTCATTTTTAATCAACACTTGGCAACCAATATGCCGACACCAACCTGGCCGGGTGGGTGTGGCATACAGCACCAGAATCAACTGGCCCCCATCCTCCCAGGTGGTGGAAATTTTCATCAAACAGGGGGGCTGAAAATCGTGGATGGATGCAGTGGATGCTGACGATTGGGATTGCACCCCAAAGGCAAAGCCCTCGTGGGTGGAAAGCTCCCGCACTTTGGGCATGTCGTAGTAACTGGCGGAGTAGCGACTGCCCATCAGACCGTGGTGGGACACAACGACATGACCTGGATCAGCCACATTTTCCATGAAATAATCCCAACCGTAGGGCAGGTCACGGTGGTTCCAAAAGAGTTTGACTACCCGCTCCGATGGCTGTTCCAATTCGGGGATGAGGTTGGGCGATCGCCCCTGACTCGCTTCAAATCCGGTCTTTCCAGATTGGGGCCATACCCAAAGTAGCCCTTGTCGCTGCTGGGTGGGGTAGGCGATCGCACAAGCTTTGGGACTATCACAGTGGGCCGATTCCGTCGCCCCATCCTTAGCTTGGGGCATACCCACACATTTACCCCCCGGACCAAACCGCCATGCATGGTAGGCACAGAGCAGGGTACCGTCCGCTTCCACCCGCCCCTCCGATAAGGGCACCAGACGGTGGGGACAGGCATCATCAAAACAATGCCACTGCTGCTGCTGATCCCGCCAAATCACCAAGGACTTGCCCAACACCTCAATCCGATGGGGCCGTTTCGCATCCAAGGTATCAATCACCGCAACGGGATACCATTGCTGCATCCATTGAAACGACTCCGGTAGGGACTCCGGCAACGATTCCGTCACATCCGTTGTCACCGACTGTCCAAACCCTGAGGATTCCAAATTGGGAGGTTGTAAATTAGTGGTCATATCCTTAGACCTGAATAAGCAATTGGCAACCGCGTAACCCATAGCACAACGCTACAGCGTTAGGGAACATGGTTGTCAGTTTAACACTTAGCCCAAAGGCGGTTAGCGGTTGCTCTAGCTAAAGCTCCTAGAGTCAACCAGGAGGAACGGTCACGTAATAGAACAAAATTTGGATAGGGATGGAGCCTTCCCCGCCATCTCTATCCAAATTCTTTGCTTTTTGCGGTTTCAAGTCGGTGGTAACAGGAAAGGGAGATGCACCCGCGCTACCTTTTACTCATATTTAAACAGTACCCCTATGCGTGGCTAAAAGTATCAAAGGATACAAACATTTAAATAGTTGGCGCAATAAAAAGCACCCAATTGGGTGCTCCTGAGAAAAGAGAGAGAAACAGAATTAGCGTAGCTTGACGTTTGTTGACTTAGGTTTACCACAGCCCTAGTAAGGATTCTGTTGTAATCGTTACGAAGGGATTGGGGGTGGCCATACCGTTTTAGCGCGATCGTTCCGTAATGGCGATTAACCCAGTTGTAGTTATCTTCAGGCCAATGCATGATTGCTTATGGGAACTGTGGATAGTTCGGCACCTGTACATTGGCTTGGATGCAGCGACACGAATGCAGCCTCCATAGTTGTTGTTTCAGCCAACATGAGGGATTGGACCGTCGCCTAACGAGGTCGGCTATACTCCCCTGTTGGGCTGAAGATCGTTATTCAACCGATGAAAACCCTACGTTTTTGGCTCGTGATGGCTGGGGCTGAGGG
>JAYKIC010000411.1:0-5190 GCA_035284985.1 Leptolyngbyaceae cyanobacterium | reverse complement strand
CCGCCAGTGCTTGCTGGGTATAGGGACTCAACTGAGCATTTTGATTCACCAAAGATGGGACGGATGCCCGCATCATTTGTGTCACTTGCACCGTCTTACTGTCATAGATTTGAGTGGCTAACTTGGGATAGAAGCCAATACCGATGATGGGAATCAGCAGACAAGCAATGATGAAAACTTCACGGGGTTCTGCATCAATCAGTACTTCGTGGGAGGTGAGTTCCTTGTTTTCCGGTCCATAGAAGATTTCCTTTAACATGGAGAGGAGGTAGATGGGGGTCAAAATCACCCCGATCGCTGCCAGAATCACCACAATGGTCTTAAAGGTCATGCTGTAGGCATCGCTGGTGGCAAAGCCGACAAACACCATGACCTCTGCCACAAACCCACTCATTCCTGGTAATGCAAGGGAAGCCATGGAGCAGGTGGTAAACATGGCGAAAATCCGGGGCATTTTTTGACCGACACCGCCCATTTCTTCCAGGATTAACGTATGGGTGCGATCGTAGGTGGCTCCCACCAAGAAGAAGAGACTGGCCCCAATCAATCCATGGGAAATCATCTGTAACACCGCACCGCTGAGGGCCAGATCCGTAAACGAACCGATGCCAATCAGCACAAAACCCATGTGGGAAATGGAGGAATAGGCAATCTTGCGTTTAAGATTCCGCTGGGCAAAGGAGGTGAGGGCCGCATAAATAATGTTGACTACCCCCAAAATCACTAGAATTGGGGCAAAAAAAGCATGGGCATCCGGCAACATTTCAATGTTCATCCGAATCAGGGCATAGCCGCCCATTTTCAGCAAAATTCCCGCCAGCAGCATATGAACGGGGGCAGTGGCCTCACCGTGGGCATCGGGCAACCAAGTATGCAAGGGGAAAATCGGCAGCTTCACGGCGTAGGCAATCAAAAAGCCAGCGTAGGCCAGAAGCTGGAATTTCATAGGAAAGTCCTTAGCCATCAATGCCTGCATATCAAAGGTGGTGTCACCCCCATAGAAGGCCATGGCTAGTGCGGCCACGAGAATAAACAGCGACCCGCCAGCCGTGTAGAGAATAAACTTAGTGGCGGCATACAACCGCTTTTTCCCGCCCCAAATCGAGAGCAGTAGATAGACGGGGATCAGCTCCAATTCCCACACCAGGAAGAAGAGCAGCATATCCTGCACCGCAAATACGGCAATCTGACCACCGTACATGGCCAACAGCAGGAAGTAGAAGAGCTTGGGCTTGAGGGTGACGGGCCAGGAAGCCAGGATTGCCAGGGTGGTAATAAAGCCAGTCAGGATCACCAAGGGCATTGATAGTCCATCCACACCCACGGACCACTTGAGGCCCAAGGATTCCACCCAGGTGTAGCTTTCAAACAACTGCATTCCAGGGTTGCTAGGGTCATACACCTCGTAGAAGGCGTAGGCAATCAAGCAAAAATCAATTAACCCCACCACTAGGGAGTACCAACGGACGGTCTTACCGTCTTTGTCTGGAATGATGGGAATTAGTAGGGAGGCTGCGATCGGGAACAAGATGATCGTCGTCAGCCAGGGAAATTCGGCAGTGTTCATAAGGTTGTTAGGGGAAATAAAAACGGAATGTTATTGCAGGGGGAGTTGGGGCGTTTGAGCGCTTGGGATCTGGCGGTTTGAGAACGTTGGGAATGGGTAGAAAGCGAAGGATGGGCTAGCGCTAGCGTAACCCATCGCAACAGAACCGAAACTCTATCAAGTAATCCCTGACACGAGAACGAGACCAAGGACTGCCCCAAATACGATCAGGGCGTAGAACTGTGCCCGTCCATTTTCTAGGTACTTCAGCCCTTCCCCTGTGATTAGGGTGACAAACCCTGCGAGGTTAACGATGCCATCGACAATACGGATGTCCACTTCGAGAACCTGACGAGCCAAGCCTACGACACCTTTGACAAACACCGCGTCGTAGATTTCGTCGATGTACCACTTGTTCAGGGAAAGGTTATAGAGGGGCTTGATTTTGTTGGCGATCGCCCCCGGATCAATCTTGCGACTGAGATACATCAGTGACGCAAGGGTAATCCCTATCAACGCAATCCCCACCGAGTTGCCCCCCATAACCAGAAATTCAGTCCAGTCCACCTCCGTGGGGACTTCCAGAATTTCTTCCGCTGGGGGATGGATAAACCACTCAAAATAATTAGCAAAGGGCGCACCTACCAAACCGACGAGTACGGAGGGCACCGCCAAAGCCAATAGGGGGAAGGTCATCGTAAAGGGTGACTCATGGGGTTCGCTGCTGTGGTGGTGATCATCGTGACCGTGATCCCCATCATGATGCTCGGAACCGTGACTTGCCGCCAACTCTTCCGTGTGCATGGCACCGGGACCAATGGACACCCCCATTTTCTGTAAATGGGCTACCTTTAGGGCCTTTCGCATGTCCATGTCCATGCCTCGGAATTCGCCTTCAAAGGTGCTGAAATACATGCGGAACATATAAAAAGCCGTTACCCCAGCAGTTAACCAGCCAATCCCCCATAGCACTGGGCTGACGGAGAAGGTGGACCCTAGGATTTCATCTTTTGACCAAAAACCAGCAAAGGGGGGAATTCCACAAATGGCGAGGGTTCCCACCAAAAAGGTGGCGGAGGTGATGGGCATATATTTACGCAGCCCACCCATAAGGCGCATATCTTGAGCCAACACCGGATCATGACCGACAACGGCTTCCATGCCGTGGATGACCGATCCAGAACCCAGGAACAACATGGCCTTGAAATAGGCGTGGGTCATCAGGTGGAACATGCCAGCCCCGTAAGCTCCCACACCCATCGCCATAACCATGTAGCCCAACTGGGACATGGTGGAGTAGGCCAACCCTTTCTTAATATCGTTTTGGGTAATGGCGATACTGGCACCGAGGAATGCGGTGACAGCTCCTACCCAGGCAATGGTGGTCATTACCGTGGGCAGGCCCTCGAAGACGGGGAACATTCGGGCAACTAGAAAGACTCCAGCCGCAACCATTGTGGCGGCGTGAATCAGGGCCGAGATGGGGGTTGGACCTTCCATCGCGTCGGGCAACCAGACGTGGAGGGGAAATTGGGCAGATTTGGCCATTGGTCCGAGGAACACCAACACGCCAAATAGGGTCGCTAGTCCGGCACTGAGGCCCCCGGACTCAATCAAAATTTCCAAACGTTCACCGATGATGCCAAAGTCAAAGCTACCTGTGGCCCAGTACAGTCCTAGCATTCCAAGCAGGAGGCCAAAGTCGCCTATGCGGTTGGTGACAAAGGCTTTTTGACAGGCGGCAGCAGCAGGTTGGCGGTCATACCAAAAGCCAATCAGGAGGTAGGAACACATCCCTACCAATTCCCAAAAGATATAAATTTGGACCAGGTTGGGACTGATGACCAACCCCAGCATGGAGGCGCTAAATAGGCTGAGATAGGCATAGAAGCGAACATAGCCCGGATCATGAGCCATATAGCCATCGGTGTAAATCATCACCAGGAAGGCAACGGTGGTTACAATCACCAACATCAACGAGGATAGGTGATCGATGGTGTAGCCCATGGTGAGGTGAAAGTCTCCGGCGGAGGCCCACTCAAATGAGTGGTAAAGGGTTGCATGCCCTTGCAATTGGCTCCAGAGTAGGGCGAAGGACAGCACCATGCCCACTCCGACCAGCGACACGATAAATGTGGCGCAAAGGCTGCGATACTTGTGGAGGGAATCACCATAGGCCACTAGGGCAACACCGATGATGGCGGCTCCAAGTAAGGGAAACACTGGGATTAACCAGGCATATTGGTATATCAAATCCATAACTGCCGTCTACTTCTTCACACTTCTTTATAGAGAAAGACAAAACCGCTCACATTTTGACACAGTTGTTGGCTGCGATCGCGTTCAGGCGGTTTGGTACTCACGAATCTCCATGTTTCTTCATATTAGAGAGATTGCTCCATTTATACCGTGCTGCAATCGGCCATATTTCTAAAACCGGGAATAATCGGGAAGGCTCTAGTGGCGGATTAGTCAAGTATGGAGCGATCGCAAAAATCTTAACCTACCCTGCCTTGTCTTTGGCAAAATTTAGCGTTTTATGCTGATTTTGACCCATTGATACATTTTTCTTATGGGGTGTTGGTGGATGGTAGCTTCTGGGTCAAATCAGGATTGAGACCCATAACCTCTAACCACTGAATTTTGGCCGCATTGAGTTGGGTTTGATCCAGGGGTAAGAGATGAACATCGGGGATCGCTTGGTTGACATGGGTTAGGTAGAAGTTGATCCAGGGCGAAATGGCCCGTTCCCTGGCGGATTGGGGGGACCGGGATCGCAATTGTTGCCGATCGGCATATAGATATAGGGTTTTGCCGAGGGGATAGGCTCCGCTTTTAATCGTCTCTTGGCTAGCGGTAATTCCCCCAATGGGGATGGCCCGAAATACGGAGGGCGATCGCCCATAGGCGGACACATTCACGATCCCCACCCCATATTCTGTGGTGCTTAGGGCTTGCAGCATGGGTTCAGGGTAATTGTTAAAGTCCGTATTAGGGGCATTGAGAATGGGATTGGGATTTTGGCTAAACAAGGTATCCGCTAACAATCTGACCGCCGCCGAATCCGGGCCAATCAACTTCCGTTGGATGGGTTCGTCGGGCCAGCCAGACCGGACTTCGGCCCAAGTGGTTTGGGTTAAAATATCGGCCAAAGTTTCTAGGTCAACCCCTTTAACAAAAGTGGCATCGGGATTGACCACCAGCAGCAGCGCATCTTGACCAATGGCAAACTCCACCACATCCCGGCCATTTTGGCGACAGGTCGTCCGCTCTGTGGCGGTCATGGCACGGCTAATGGTGAGGGTATCTACCCCGTTCCCTTGGCAAAAGGTGGCCAAGGCTGTGTCCGTACCCATGGCCTTAACTTCCATCACGCCGCTATAGCCTGCTTGGATAAACCGCTCATATAAGGCTTGGTTCAGGGGTAACAGTTCCGAGTCGGTGGCGATCGCAATATTCCCATATAATTCCAGGGCGTTTACGGGAGGGAGGGGTTGGGGCGGCACGGTTCCCTGGTTGCCAAAACCAGACTGCTGCCTAGCGGTTGATTGGGCAATTTCCTCCAAAATGGGGGCGACCATCGGACCAACGTCGTTTACCGTCTGGGTAAATTGTACGTATGGATCAGGGCGATCGCTATCATC
>JAYKIC010000410.1:0-2900 GCA_035284985.1 Leptolyngbyaceae cyanobacterium | reverse complement strand
ATACCCAGCCGGAGGCTGGGCACCAGAAGGGGGGAGAACGATGGATTTTAGGGTGCACACGGATGTAATCACTGATTTAAATCCCAAGGATTTTCCCAAGATTGGGTTTACCACCGCAGGGCAACTGGCCCTTGAGCGTGGGGGAAAAATCGCCTCCCTGGAAAACCCTGTTCGCAAGTTAACGTTTGAGCAACAAGCCCATCTCAAAGCGGCTTACTACTGGCTCAAACGCTACCAGCCCGAAGTAGATGACTCCCCGTTGGCCCAAGTGCGGGGCTACATTGATGGCTGTTTTCACTTGGCAGAAATGGGGGCGATGCAAGAGGCGGAGGAGTTGTTGTTCGTCTACCCGCCAGTGGATCAAGTGGCTAAAACAGCCAGTCCACTCCATCAGCAATTGGGGGAATGGGGCTATCACCAGGAGCAAGTTGATCTCTATGAACGGTTTATCGATACGGCTTTACCTCAACGGCAGGGACTCTATCTCAATGGGGTGGGTCAAGCCTATCGCTATTTGGGCCAGTTTGACGCGGCGCTGGCTCGCCACCAACGGGCACAACAGATGGCACAGGAGAGGGGCGATCGCCTCGCCGAAGCCCAAGCCTGGGGCGGATTAGGGCGGGTACAATGGTACATGGGTTACATGAAGGAATCGCGGGATAGCCATCAGCGACAACTGACTTTGGCGGGGGGGTATTTCCCCGTCAAACCTCGATGGCCGGGTTTTTGGCTCGGTCAACCCCTCACCCCGATTTTCTCCACCGAGCAGCAAATTGAACAGTGTAGAGCCTACACCGGGATCGGGGTCGCCTATTCCACCACCGATAAAAGTCGCGCCCTTAAACCCTTGGAAATGGCGTTAGCTATGGCGATAACTTTAGAAAATGAGCAGTTGCGCTCAGAAATTCTCAAAGGGTTGGCGGATACCTATACGTTTATGGGGGATTTGGCTACGGGCATGGACTACGCCCAACAATATTCTGACTTGGCGATCCGTTGCCGCAACCTCTACCATCAACATACCGCTATGCACACCCAAGCTTGTATCCAGATTTGTTGGCGGCAATATGGGGAAGCGATCGCCCTCGGTGAAAAAGCGCTGGACATGGCCAAACCCTTGGGCCATCGCGTCGCCCAAGCTCGCACCTCCAATACCCTAGGCATTGCCTACTGTTACGGTCTGAAGCAATATGACCAAGCCATGATGTACTTCAAGAGATCAGGGCAATTAAGTGAAGTGATGGGGGATTTGTTCACCGGATGTCTGGTGCAAGCCCACCTCGCCAATTGCTACATCTTTTTGGGTGAGATGGACATGGCGGCGGATTATTGTGAACGGGCGCGATCGGCTGCGGCAAAGGTGGAGCACCCGATCCCGAAGGCGGTAGTGCTGGCAGCATTGGCCAATGTTCACTGGTCCCAGGGAGAGGTGCTGCCCTGCTTGTGGTTGCTGCTGCGGAGTTTTGTGATTCTGCCGCCGTGGAAGAGTGCCAATGGTCGGTTGATTTGGCAGAAGGCGATCGAGGTGATTGGTGGGGGCGTGGGGAAGGCGCTCATAACGATGACCAGAAAGTCCAAATACTTCCGTAAATGAGAAATCGCTAAAAAACTAAATATAAAGAAAAATAACAAATCCCAAGGTTGATTTATTTACTAACTACATCCCAAGCAGATGGTTTCTAGAATTCAGCCACTTTTCAAGTAACCCAAAATCCAACCTTGGAAATTTGCTTGGGATGCTTGGGATCAGTTAAAACCTAACTGATTAGGAATGTTGTTTAGATTGAACCTAAATAGTATTTCTAATGAGGGCCTGAATATGGAAGTGGGAAATACTTATTTCCATATTCAGAACTTAGATTTATATTTCAGGCTTTTTCTTAATTGATTCATAAAAGATCATTACGTAGGTTGGGTTGAGGTAACGAAAACCAAACCCAGTAAGCCCACCGTCTCAAAATTCCAATTGCAGTCAGAGGTCACATCATGCTGATTAGTTCAGGAGCCATTTGTCAACAATATCAAGTACTCGATTTAGTGATTGGATTTGCCAGTGTATCTGAAGGCTGTAGTGGTGGAATTCAGGTAGAAGAAGCCTACCGAACTGCACTGAAACGGCTAAGAGAAACTGCCGCAGCCCTGATTGACTGACAAAACTTTGCCCCTCTTCCCTAAATCCCTTCTCCCAAAAGGGGAGAAGGGACTTCAAACCAGATTCTTGGGTCGAAAGCCCCTCTCCCGCTCTGGGAGAGGGGTTGGGGTGAGGGCTGTTTGAGTTTTGTCAGTCAATCAGGCCGCAGCCAAAGGGGCTGATGGTGTTATTTATGTTAACTTTCAAAATCGCCCAGCAATCAAAGCGGGCTGTACAGGAACGCCCCAAACCCTTGAAGTATTTGCTTGGGGCACAGCCATTAAGTGTTAAGGAATCAATTTTTACTGGTTCCCAGCGAGACGCTTTTACTGGTTCCCAGCGTCTCGCTAGGAACCCTCCCCAGAGGCTCCGCCGCATGTTTAACCGGAGCCACAGGTTCCAGTTGATCGACCCAGCCAGATGTAGGACACCAGAAAGCCGTCAATCCTTAACTTGATACAGCAAACTCCCTAACTTTCCCTAACTTAAAAATGAGAGATTAGATATGGCACCCACAAAACATCACCTGACAGTGTTTTTGCTGGGTTTTGTGCCCTCAAATTTACCTACGCGGCCACTCATCTGTCTATGCCGATTGAGTGATTTTAACCATGTCAACGTCTCTATGTTCCACCGCTCCCTCATCGGCGTGACGGGCTTGCTCCGCGCCGGATCAACCCTCCTTCTGACAACTATCTACCAACTGGGACATTGGGCTTATTTGCGGAGTTCCCAGACATCTATACGAATGAAAAAACCATCAACACTA
>JAYKIC010000409.1:0-6785 GCA_035284985.1 Leptolyngbyaceae cyanobacterium | reverse complement strand
TCCCTAAATCCCTTCTCCCAAAAGGGGAGAAGGGACTTCAAACCAGGTTCTTGGGTCGAAAGCCCCTCTCCCGCTCTGGGAGAGGGGTTGGGGTGAGGGCTGTTTGAGTTTTGTCAGTCAATCAGGGGTGAGGGTGCGATCGCGCTTTAGTTTTCAGGCGAAAGGGGGCGATCGCTGTCCATCATAATCTGGTACCGATCATAATAGAAAGCAGGACCGTAACTTTCACCAACGGAGGAGCCTGCCATGTCCCCGACCACCGCCACCGCGATCGCAACGCCTGAGACCATTACAGAGCAACAATCGGTAGTTCAATCACAAACTCACTCCCCTTACCCAACTCCGACTCTACCGTAATGGTACCGTGATGGGTTTCAGTGACAATTTGGTGGGCGATCGCCATCCCTAGTCCCGTTCCCTTACCCGCCGATTTAGTCGTAAATAAATGATCAAAAATGCGAGCTTTCACTTCTTTTGACATCCCATTTCCATTATCACAGATGCTAATTTCAACCACATTCTTTTCAGAAAAAGCTCTAGTTTGAATGGTGATAGTTGGGGACTTTTCTTCCAACTCATGATAGGAAAATTGCCGCGTCATTTCGTCAAACATATCAATGGCATTGGCTAGGATATTCATAAATACTTGATTGAGTTGCCCAGGGAAACATTGTACTTCCGGCAACTCATTATCATAATCTTTGACCACTTTAATGGTAGGGCGATCGCCAGTCGCTTTAATCCGATGCTGCAAAATTAACAGCGTACTTTCTAGACCATCATGGAGACTTGCATACACTTTCGTTTCCTGATCAGAACGAGAAAAAGTCCGAAGACTAATACTCATGGATTGAATGCGATCGCATCCCACCTGCATCGAATCTAAAATTTTAGGAATATCCTGTCGGAGATAATCTAACTCAATGTAATCAGCATGGTGAGCAATTTCCTCGGCTGAAGCCTGACGTTCATACATTTCAAGATGCACCATCAAATCAGCTAACTCCCGTCGCAATTCTCGAACATTTCCACTAACAAAACCAACCGGGTTATTTAACTCATGGGCAACCCCCGCCACCAGATTGCCCAATGCTGACATTTTTTCCTGTTGAATGAGCTGGAGTTGAGAGGCCCTTAGCTCATTCATCGCCATCTTTAGTTCATGGGTTCGCTCTGTAACTTCCCGTTCTAACTGTTGTTGGACCTTTTGAATTTTCAGATGATTTCTAACACGAGTTAACAGTTCAAGTTCCTGAAATGGTTTAGTAATATAATCTACAGCTCCCAGGGAAAACCCCCGAACAATGTTTCCAATATCAGAAAAAGCGGTAATAAAAATAATAGGAATATGGGCAGTATGGGGATTTTGCTTGATTTCCTGACACGTTTTAAAGCCATCAATTCCAGGCATTTGGATATCCAGCAAAATTAAATCAGGAATATAGGAATAGAGCCGCTTAATGGCACGTTCTCCACTGGTGACAGCGGCAACTCTATACCCAGATGCGGACAAAATCTCAGTCAAAACCTCTAGATTCGTAGGTACATCATCCACCACCAAAATCTCAGCACTAACCTGCATTAACTACTCCTTCAGCAAGATATTTTTGCAAAAGTGTTTCAATATCCTCGGTCTGAAACCGTTTTGCCAGTCGGTCCAGTTTAGTGGCAAAGGGGCTATAGACTTGATCGGTTTCAATAAGTTGCTTTAACTGTTCTCTTAATATTCTAATGTTGTCACGTTCGGCTAACTCCAACAACTGCAATAGCACTTTGGTCGGTGGCAGCACCAGATCGGACGACGTTGATTGTGTGGTTCTGTCATTTTCTAACTCTGGGTTCCCAATCTCTGGGTCGGCATAAACCCACTCCAGTTGAAGGTGGGTCGCTAATAGACGCAATAACACCTGGCTGTCCATTGGTTTGGGCAAAAATGCATTTCCTCCCTGCTGGATAGCAGCTTGTCGATGGTTGGGGGACACTAACGAAGATGATACGATCACTGGGATATGCTTTAGATCATCACGATGACGCAGTTGGCGCAGAAATTCTAGGCCATCCATTTCAGGCATTGCAATAGCTGTAATCACCAAATCTGGCTGTCTAGCCTGTAGCTGCACCAACCCCTCTCGCCCATTATCGGCGGTTAGCAGGGAAAATCCAATCGGTTCCAGCAAATCGAGGAGCATCGATTGGGTTTGCCAATGGTGATCAATCACTAGGATGGTGCAACGGGTGTCATCCGAGGGTTGGTTGCCTAGGCGGCGATAACCAATGATGAACGAGCTATCGAGTCTAGGCAGATCCAGCTTTTCATGGGCATAGTGCAGTGGTGCAGCCGTCCCCAAGCTCAAGGGAAAACGCAGACAAAAGGAAAACTCGCTGCCTTGTCCGAGTTGGCTATTAACTTGAATTTGGCCGCCCATGAGTTGCACCAACCGCTGGCTAATGACCAGTCCTAGCCCGGTTCCGTCATTCTGTTTATGGCGATCGCCCACCTGCTCAAACGCCTGAAACAGTTTTTGGGTATCGTCTGGGGCAATCCCAATTCCCGTGTCAATGATGTGGAATGACAGGAGGACTGAGGTGGGCGATCGCTCCAGTCTATCAATCCGCAGCGTCACCGATCCCTCTTCGGTAAACTTAATCGCATTGCCCACCAGGTTAATGAGAACTTGCCGCAACCGTTTTTCATCCGCTTCAATTTGGGGGGGGAGGGTTGGGTCCGGCACATAAATGAAGTTAATCCCTTTTTGTTCGGCCCTAATGCAACAAATGGCCACCACCTGTTGCATTAGGGCAGACAAATCAAGGACTGTGGGGAGTAGTTCTAATTTCTGGGCTTCAATTTTGGATAAGTCAAGGATGTCATTAATTAATGTCAGTAAATGGGAGCCACATTGATAAATAATATTAATACCATTATTGTCTTGGGGGGAAAGATTGGGCGATCGCCGTAGCACCTGGGCATAGCCCAAAATTCCATTCAGTGGCGTGCGTAATTCATGGCTCATACAAGCAAGAAAATCACTTTTAGCCTGGTTTGCCACTTCAGCCCGTTGTTTGGCCACTTGTAATTCTTGCTCAGATTGCTTTCGGGCTGTCACATCGGTCAACATACAAAGGGTGCCAGTATCCTGTCCGGCTTCGTCAAGGATAGGGGCACCATTGGTCAGCAACCAAATCGCCTGACCATCCGGTCGGGTCAGGCACAGATCATAGGGCGATCGCTCCCCATCCCGTAAACGTTTAAAATAGGCTTGGGCTTGATGAATCTCGGCATGGGTTGCAAAAAATTTCCAAAGGGACATTCCCTGTAACTCCATCTCAGTCAAGCCTAATAAATAGGCCATTTTTTTGTTAGCAAAAATGGTATTTCCCTGGGGATCAAGCAACCAAATCCCCTCTTCCGATGTTTCAATAATTCGGCGATATTTTTCTTCGCGATCGCGGACAATCCCCAGCATTTTCTGACGATCTTGGATAAAACGGGAGGTCGTCACGATGGCCAGTCCCACCAGCATCAAAAAGCAGATAGCAATCAGGAAGATCAAATGAATAGCATCTGTCCGCCGTTGACTTAAGGTGACATATTGTTCCCGTCTTTGAAAATTGTGACGGGCCACCATATCATTAACCGTTATTTCAAAGTTTTCTAATTGCTCAGATAATGACAGGCGCAGGGCAGAATTTTGGGGCTGTTTCATCCATTCCTGGAGGGTTCTGTCCAATTCTTCCCACTGTGGCTTAAGAATCTTCCGGTCTGCTTCAACCGAGCCAGAAACAACATCGCTATCAATATTATGTTTAAGCACTATCATCACGCGACTATTGAGTAAATTTGATTGCCGCTGGATGCTCTCAGAATCAACCTGGTAGGGGCTAATTTTAACGAGGGTAATCATTCGCAATACTTCACGGTTTAGCTGACTGAAAGCCCGCTCACTGTGGTTAAATCCAACGATTAACAACTGATCCTGTGCCCGAAGTTGATGAAGCAAGTTGCCTCCACCCAAAGCAATTATCCCAGAAAAGATAACCGCAACAGTTGCAAAGGCTCTCACTTGAGTCTTAAAGTTCTTGAATTTTTGTAGCACCAGGAAGTTACGAGTCATAGCGTCGGATACAGCAGATTATGGGGGATCTAGTGATAATATTGAGGAATAGTCACACAATAAAACCTAAGGTTTTTTGGTTGAGGGTGAGCCTTCTACACTCAACCTCAACCAAGTTATCGGAGTCTTTAAATTCCCATTCCTAATCACTTTTACTTTACTGTGATGGATTTAATTTGCCAGACCCAATAAGAATTAGTTAGAGATTCCTCAAACGAGTAATGGTCATAGGGAAAAACCAACATCGCTGGACCTCGATAATCAGGGGTCATATATTCTCCATCCTCTTTCAGGGCAAAGATTACCGGATAGTTTCGCATCAGTTCAATCGGCACATCGATTTCGTAGTCGTTCAGGGCAATGACTTGTAGCAATGTGGCATCGGGCGGCACTTGCCACAACTCCAGCAAATCCCGCATTAGCACCCCTGTATAGGTGTGATCCACCTCTTCAAACGGATCTTTAACCATATACTCTACCAACCCAACTGCCTCAAGGGTTGAGCGATCCATAGCAAGGGTATCCCCCACATTCGTCACTCCAATTTTTCCCATAACCGTCAACAGCGGTTCAGTTTCAGGCGGTGGAATAGGTGTACCCACCATTAGTTGGGGCGGCTCTACCTGAATATATACCGACTCAAACTCTGGTCCTGACCGACAGCCTACTGCACCCAGCAATAGCACAAGGCAAAGAAATGCCTGGAACTTGATTTTCATAGTGATAGGGTCAAGAAGAAATGATTGGGCGAATGAACAGAACTCTAACCTAATTTTTGGGGCATAAAACGATCCAAGTTGAACGATACAATGTGTATCGGGTGACACAACCTTAGCACAACAC
Organism: Leptolyngbyaceae cyanobacterium; assembly: GCA_035284985.1. Lineage (GTDB taxonomy): Bacteria > Cyanobacteriota > Cyanobacteriia > CAKZMO01 > CAKZMO01 > JAAHGY01. Next base: position 1,827 of record JAYKIC010000409.1, on the reverse strand, counting down.
TTTTGCACTTTTGCGGGGGACGGATGGTTTTGCAAACGACCCAAATGGCTAACAATGTACCGGATGATCATGCAACGGACTGGGGGGCGATCGCCACTGAACTAGAATCTATTGTAGGCAAAGGGGGGGTTGTTCGCCGCAAGGAAGAACTCCTGGTCTACGAATGTGACGGGCTGACCAGTTATCGCCAACGTCCGGCCTTGGTGGTTCTCCCCCGCACGACGGCGGAGGTGGCGGCGGTGGTGCAGGTGTGCGATCGCGCCCACATTCCCTTTGTTGCCCGTGGTTCGGGCACTGGATTGTCGGGAGGAGCCTTGCCCATCGAAAATTGTTTGTTAATTGTCACCGTCCGGATGAACCGCATTCTCACCGTGGATTTAGAGAATCAACAAGTGGTGGTGCAACCGGGAGTGATTAACAACTGGGTGACGCAAACCGTCAGCGGGGCCGGATTTTACTACGCCCCCGACCCCTCCAGCCAAAGCGTCTGCTCCATCGGTGGCAATGTGGCGGAAAATTCCGGCGGGGTTCACTGCCTCAAATATGGGGTCACGGTCAACCATGTGCTGAAGCTAACCATTGTCACGCCCACCGGGGACATTGTTGATATGGGTGCCCCGGTGCCGGAATCGCCGGGATACGATTTAACCGGGGTGTTCGTGGGGTCGGAGGGTACCCTGGGCATTGCCACGGAAATTACCCTACGGATTCTCAAGGTGCCGGATTCGATTCAGGTATTGCTGGCGGATTTCACCAGTGTGGAAGCGGCGGGGCAAACGGTGTCTGATGTGATCAGCGCTGGCATGATTCCGGCTGGCATGGAAATGATGGACAATTTCAGCATCAATGCGGTGGAAGATGTGGTGAAGACCGATTGCTACCCCCGCGATGCGGCGGCGATTCTGCTGATCGAACTAGATGGGCTGGCGGTGGAAGTGGCGGCAAATATTCAACGGGTGGAGCAAATTTGTCGGCGGAATGGGGCGAGGGATGTGGCGATCGCCACCGACCCCCAAGAACGCCTCACCCTGTGGAAAGGTCGCAAAGCCGCCTTTGCCGCGATGGGAAAAATCAGCCCTGACTACTACGTCCAAGATGGAGTGATTCCCCGCAGCAAATTACCCTACGTGTTGCAAGAAATTGCCAACTTGAGCCAAGCCTACGGCTATGGCGTTGCCAACGTGTTCCATGCGGGGGATGGCAACCTCCACCCGCTGGTGCTGTACGACAACAGCCGCCCCGGACAACTGGAACAGGTGGAAGCCCTAGGCGGCAAAATTCTCAAGCTCTGTGTTGACGTAGGGGGCAGCATCTCCGGCGAACACGGCATCGGAGCCGACAAACGCTGCTATATGCCTGCCATGTTCTCCGAAACCGACTTAGAAACGATGAAATGGGTGCGGCAAGTGTTTGATCCCCAAGGCATCGCCAACCCAGAAAAGCTATTTCCCTCTCCTCGCACCTGTGGGGAAGCGGCCCGTGCCCAAGCCCAGCAGCAGTTCCCCAACGTGGAGCGATTTTAGCCTAAGCCCGTTCGAGCGGAAAATCTCATTTACCGAAAAAGTCAAAATGCTCAATGGCCTCCAAAATCCCCAAAGCGTGAGCCTGTTTCGCATAGTAAATCCGGTTGGTATCGATCAGGTGGGACAACTCCTCGTGGTGCCGATTGGCCACCACCACCGCTAAGGTATTGCCCCGCATCATGTCCTCATCCGCCCCCGATCCTCCCGCCACCAAGGCTCGTTCTAGGGGAATGCCAGAGCGATCTAGGGCATAGCGCAGGGCCAACCCCCTGGAGGCGCGAATCGGCAAAATATCCAGGTATTG
>JAYKIC010000408.1:0-4806 GCA_035284985.1 Leptolyngbyaceae cyanobacterium | reverse complement strand
AGGAGATGGGCGTAGTGGTGTTGGACGGGATGGAGTTGGACGGGATGGAGTTGGGGCGTTGAAGGGTTAGGGAGTTTTGAGTTTTGAATTTTGCATTTTGAGTCTGGGCTAGAACCTTCTGCGGGTTCACTGCCCACTGTCCACTGTCCACTGTCCACTGCCTGCTTGGCAAACTGGGTGGAGTAATAGTCGGGGTGGAGGTCGTGGGCAATGTGGGTGGGGTGGAGGTGATACAGGTGGCAGAGGTGCTGGATGGTTTGCTGAAAGCGATCGCAGCCCGCCATAGTATCTAAATCCCCCACATGTTGGCTCACCAGGAGTCTGTCGTTGCTGTAGAGGGCGATCGTGTTTTTGAGGTGGCCCCCGACGGCTAGGATGATCGGTTGGGGATCATCCTTGGCCTGTTTGGGTAGGGGGATGGGTAGGGGAGCGTAGCCACGGGCACGCCGTAGGATCATTGGCTGCTGCTGCCCGGTTGGAAGTTTGACAAAGCGAACGATGGAGTCGTCTACGGCTTGTTCGATGGGGCGGTTGTGAACCAGAAAGCCATCGGCAATGGTACCGAGTTTTTCCAGGGCATCGTTATTATCACAACATAGGGGAGTGCCGGAAAGATTGCCACTGGTGGCGATGATGGGGTGGCCCAGTTGCCGTAATAGCAAGTGATGTAGGGGGGTGTAGGGCAGCATTACGCCGAGGTGGGGATTATCGGGGTTGGTGGCAGGGGCGATCGCAAACGGAATCTGGGTGTTTTTGATGGCAACGAGGACGATGGGGGCGATCGCACTGGTCAATAATTCGGCTTCGGCATCGCTAACCTGGCATTGATCCCGCAGTGATCCCAAATTGGGATACATCACCGCAAAGGGTTTGTCGGGACGGTGCTTGCGCTGCCGCAAGCGGATGACAGCAGCGTTGTTGGTGGCATCCGCCATTAAGTGAAACCCACCCAAGCCTTTCACCGCCAGAATTTGACCGTTGCGAATGGCGGCAACCCCTTGCTGCAAGGCTGCCTCATGGGCAGCGAGGACTTGCCCTTGCTGATCCCAGAATTCTAAGTAGGGACCGCAGTGATGGCAGGCGGTGGGCTGGGCATGAAAGCGGCGATCCCCCGGATCGTCATAGTCCCGCTGACAGTCTGGACACATCTGAAACGTTTGCATGGTGGTGTTTCCCCGATCGTAGGGGAGCGATCGCACAATGCTGTAGCGGGGACCGCAATGGGTGCAGTTAATCAGAGGATAGTGATGGCGGCGATCGCGGCGATCAAACAATTCGGCCAAGCAATCGGGGCAGGTGGCTAAGTCAGGCAAAATTAAGGCCGCAGGTTGAGTCAGGGTTTCCCCTGCCGCATTGCTGGGATCGGAATGGTGGATTTCAAAGTTGGTGTAGCCGATTGGTTCCAGCTTTGTTAGCTCAACCCGTTGCACCACGGCATGGAGGGGCTTATCCCGTTGTAATCGTTGCTGGAACTGGTGAAGCTGACTGGCCTGTCCCTCAACCTCAATCACCACGCCTTGACGGGTATTTTTGATCCAACCGACAAGGCCCAGGGTGTTCGCCAAGGTGTAAACAAACGGTCGAAACCCTACCCCTTGCACCAAGCCCGATACTTGCAATTGGTGCCGCTGACGTTGGCTTGTAGAATCGGGGCGGCTGATTAATCCTGTCATAAAATAAAGTTCAAATTCTGGCGTTACCCTGGAACCGTTGCGGTAATTCCGTTGCCGGACTGCTGGCGTGAGCGGGCATTAAGGTGAGCAAATGTTGGTAAAACGCCATCATGCCGACTCCAGTCCGGGCCGATACTTCAAAAATGGTGGCTTGGGGGGCAACTTGCTGAATGTTGGCGATCGCTCCCCGCAAATTGCAGCCCAACACCTCCGCCACATCCACCTTATTGACCAGCACAATGTCAGCGGTTTTGAACATGGTGGGATATTTCAGGGGTTTGTCCTCCCCCTCGGTGGTGGAGAGCAGCACCACCCGCACCGCCTCCCCCAAGTCGTAACTGGCGGGACACACCAAGTTGCCCACATTCTCTACAATCAACAGACCTAATTGGCTCAAATCAAAGTGGGATAAGGCTTGCCCCACCATATCCGCTTCCAAATGACAGGCATCTCCCGTCGTAATTTGTAGGGCTAGGGCACCCGCCTGCCGTAAGCGCACCGCATCATTTTCCGTGGCCAAATCCCCAACGATGACACCCAACTCGATGGGCTGCTCCCGAATCATCGGATCATTCTGGCGAAAATCCTGGGCCATCCGCTCAATCACACTGGTTTTTCCCGACCCCGGTGAAGACAACATATTCAGCACGAGCAAACCGTGATGCTGGAATAGGGCGCGATTTTCCGCTGCAAACCGATCGTTTTTGGATAGAATCCGCTCGTGGATGGTGAGGGTGTGGGAGTGGGTGGGTGAGGGATCGGGATGGTGAGGGGGATGGGAGTGAGGGGGATGGGGATCATGGGCGTGATGATGGCCTAAATCCTTGAAATCACTAGGCTGGGTGAAATCACTAGGCTGGGTAGTCGGTATGCCATGAATTTCTACCGTTCCTACCTCTACGCAACCGCAATCCTGACACATAGTTATGAAACCTCTAACGACACAAGATCGAGTTCTTTACCCTGGCGCACATCCGTGGAAATTTGGTGGCAGTGGGGACAATCATAAATCCAATCATCGGGCTGAAAGTCCTGCTCACAAGTGGCGCAATGGCAACGGGCTGGAACCTGCTCAATGCTTAACCTGGCACCTTGGGCGATGGTATTCTGCACCACCATGTCAAAGGCAAATTCCAAGGCTTCAGGGATCACCCCCGACAGTTGGCCCACCCGCATCGTGAATTGATGAATCTGGGTCGCCCCTTGACGTTGGGCATAGTCTAACGCCAAATCCAGCGTACTTTGCATCAAGCTAACTTCGTGCATAATTCTAGGATGAATTTAGGATTGAACGAATGCAGTGCTAACAAGGGAGTACTCTTTACGCCAGAACCCCGACTTCTGGAAGAAACCGGGGTTCTGGCAGTCGATTAAACGTCGTACATCCGAGCCTCAGGTGCTTCGGGGAACTCTTTGCAGTAGTCTTCAAAGGCAGTGTGATGCTGCTGTGTCTTCTGGTGGGCGGCTTCTGCGTCTAGTTCTTCCACGATATCCCAGGCGGTCATGGCTTCAGTTGAGGTTACGCCATATTTTTCAGTGGCAATGTGGGCATCGGTTAGGGCTAGTCGAATGCGATCGCTGAGGGACAATGTTTGAACAGTCATAGTCATCTCCTGTAGTGATAGATAACTGATAAGTAACCGGGCTTTTATTCAGATAAACGTGAAGCGACATCTGGTATGGAGATAAAAACAGGGGAAAGACATCCACTTTTCATCTCGTCTATCTTTTCTTGGAGAGCTAGATTCAGGTGATTTAGAGCCTTTTCTTTTCCCTCCACTGTTATCGTAGACAATTTCTCCCCAATTGCAAAGCAAATGCCAGGAATTGTAACTTGATAGGCGGTTGGATGCGCGTCGTAAAGCCTTGAAACAAGCCATAACAGGGCATTTGGGGTGGCTACATGGGTTGTAAAGTTGCTGGGGTCACTTTGTGACAGATGTGTCATGATCACACCCAGTTCTGCGGATTCCACGCAGATGGGATGGGTTTTATCTGCTGCTGCTGGGGTGGATGCGTCTGGGATCGCTGCGTCAATGAAGATTACGGTGGAGACTGGGGCGATCGCCTCTGCCAATTCGGGAGTCAACTGGTGGACAGCTAGGGCTTGAACGTGGGGCAAATTCCAGGTGGCGATCGCCTCCGCTACCTCATAGCCCACGGCATCATCCCCCCGCAGCGTATTTCCATAGCCAATCACCAAAACTTCAGGGTGAGAAACCGAATGAGGGGTTGATGGGGTCATAGTTACAGCCATTAAATTACAGCCATTCAACTGAGCAAGATTCAATTTAGCAAGATTCAATTCAGTCTAGCAATATTCAATCGTCACCTCTTTTTGACAACTCCGAAGAAATCGAACCAATTCTTCGATTAAACTTCTGCGAATTGAAATATTTTTGGGTAATAAGGGATTTTGATAGAATTCATTAATACTCTGGCCCACTAAAAAATGCACTGAGTCAGCTTTAAGAATTTCTCTGGCTAATAAATAGGCTCCATTATTATCAAAATGGAGATGGGTAATATCTCCCCTCGCGTGTTTAATATATTCCGTGGATTTAGAAATGGTCAAAATACCTTCCGTGACCAAATCCACATAACTGAGAGAGCCAATGGGAGGGAGTTCCTTCCGCAAGGTTGAGAGGTCAATTTCTACGGTCTCGCCCAAATAATTCGCCACAATATTGCCTGTGGTGCCCCCACAAACCACCTTCCGTCCCCGAAAATCTAAGAAGCGCTCAATGTGGCGATCGTCCTGGCTCGGATCAAGGGGCGGACCCGTAAAAATCATCAGCGGGTTACGGGGGCGGACATACAAGCCCACAATGGTGGTGTCATCCCCTGCTTCCCCCTGATATAACGAATGGGTTTTTTTGAGCACTTCACCCACAATCGTGCGGGCTGTATGGGCTTTTTGCAATAAGGTCTCTTCAATATACTCGGCAATGTTATCCCAACCCCAACCAAAGTTGAGGGTGATTCCCATTCCGGCATAGAGGACTCCATCGCTGATGGCCCCTAGAAAATCACCATTGTCTAAGTTGCCTTGGGCGATCGCAATCTTATGGCCTAATATTTCCTCTACCTCCATCGCCAAGCGCACTAACTTGCCATGGTGGAAGTAAAAAGG
>JAYKIC010000407.1:0-6752 GCA_035284985.1 Leptolyngbyaceae cyanobacterium | reverse complement strand
TAGCGACTGCCACCGTACAGACCCAGGCCACCGGGCCACCAAGGCGAAAGCACATTGTATAAATCCCGTCCGGTGAATCCTTCAACGTAATAGTCAATGGCATCCCCCACCACATGACGACTAAAGGTCGCCCCACCAACCGCCGCGTTAATCGCCGGAGGTCGATACCAACTGGTGATGACAAATGGACGACCAATCTGGTTCCGAGCTTGCTGGGCTAACTTCGCAATCCGCACGATCGCATCCACCGTAGCCTGATCCGGGGGCATTCGTTGCCCCCCCCGCGTCGCCTCTGCCCAAGTAAAGTTGCCATTGGGGATAATGCTAGCGGCTATTTGGATATTGTGCGGGGTCCAGCGACTAGGACGGCGAGGCAACGCGGGGGGCGGGACAACAACGGGAGTGGTCGGTTTAGCTTGCTCCAGTTGTTTGAGATCTTCGATCACGCTCTGGAGCGTCGCTTGGCGGGTGGCCAATTTGCGCCATAGCTGGATGAGACGCACCAGACTTTCCCGCTGGGCATCCGTTTCACCGTAGTTGAACGGCACCCGACGGGCGAACTCTAACAGGGCTTGGTCCAATTGTCGGGCCACCTCTTGAGCCGTTTGGGTATCCAGCGCATCGGTAAAAATATCCTGTTGAATTCCTAGTTCGAGTAGGGCCTGTTTCCGGGAGGCAATTCCGCGCCAGAGGCGAAAACATTCAGTTAAGGCATGGCGTTGATCCCCCCGCCCCTGATAGTAAGAGGGCACCCGTTTGACGAAGGCCAGTAGGGCTGGATCAAGGTTCCTGAGACTGGATTCGGGGGAGGAATCCGCTTGGAGCGATTCGATCGCGTCCTCCCGCGAAGGCAGTTGCCGCCACAGTTGTACCGCCCGGAGGATAGCCTCCCGTTGGTGGGGAAAGCCACTGTAGAATGTGGACATATTCGTGGCAAATCGGGTGGCTTCTCGGTCAAGCCGCTCCATGTCTTCTGGGGAACTGAGGACGGCATCTTGGCCGAGGAGACTGGCGATCGCCTCCTCATCCGTATTCAACTGTCGCCAAATTCTCACCGCTTCTAGAAACGCCTCGCGCTGATGGGCCAACTTTTGATAATAACGGGGCACCCGTTCAGCAAAATCCAAAAGGGCGCGATCGAGATAGCCCAAACTCTGGGGCAGTTGGTCGCCAGAATAGTCCAGATTAAGATCAATAATGTAGGATTGCTTCAGCTTTTTGGTATCACTAGCCGCTAAATTGCCAGAAATCCGATCTTGGGCATCCGGGCGATATCCAGCGGCAATCCGCTCCAAAAACTTATCGGCATAACGCCCCGCCTTAGCATCCCAGAAATCCTCTCCCGTCCACCCTTGCTCAATTAGGGTATTGGTCAAACTCCGAATCGTGTTGGCGGCATATTGGACCTGTTCAGGAAACGTGTCTATTTGGGCTGACCCCATTTGGTTGGCGGGGTAAATCCCTAATCCCTTTTCACCATCCGCCAAGTCTGGTTGAGCCTGAACAACCCGCAATGCATATAGAATGGACTTATGGATGCCGACTCGGCCTGCTGCCAGCAGATAGAAATAGTTGCGTTGATCGGGTGCGAGGTCAGCCATGGAGTGTCCCCTAATAATTCAATAACCTATCCAGTCACCTCAGTGGGGAATTGCTCCCACTGCTTTATCAAGTAACTAGTGTATGTTGCCTCAGACTCCTGCCCTGGAATTATTACCAAATTGTTTCAGGAATGCCCGATTAATTGCCACGGATATGGATGGCACGCTGACCGATGAGGGAAAGTTCTCAGGGATGCTGTTCACGGCCTTAGAGGCTCTGGCCAAGGCAGGGTGGCCTGTGTTGATCGTGACTGGGCGTTCAGCCGGGTGGGTCAATGGCATTGCCCACTATTTACCTGTGATGGGGGCGATCGCTGAAAATGGCGGGGTATTTTACGATAGCCAGGGCGATCGCCACATCTTAACCGACCTGCCCGACCTGCCCCTCCACCGTCAGGCCCTCGCCACCACCTTTCGCCAAATTCAAGCCCTCTATTCCGATTTAACCGAATCCATTGACAATCCCTTTCGGCTGACGGATTGGACCTTTGACATCCAGGGTTTGGACCAACCGGATCTGGAGGCGATCGGCCACATTTGCCAAGAGCAAGGCTGGGATTTTACCTACAGCACGGTTCAATGTCACATTACGCCCCCCGGTCAAAATAAGGCGAAGGCCGTATTACGGGCGATCGCTCAGCAATGTCCCCCATACACCGCCGACCAAGTGGTAACGGTGGGGGATAGCCCCAATGATGTCAGCTTATTTGATCCGCAATATTTTCCCTGCTCGGTAGGGGTAGCCAACTTGGAACAGTATCGCGATCGCCTGCAACATTTTCCCCGTCATCTCACCACCGCCCCTGAAGTCGAGGGCTTTTGTGAATTGGTTCAAACACTACTGCAACAGCCCTAGGGTAGACCTGGCCCTTGGGGGCATTTGCCTAGATTAGCCCTGCAATTCCCACCAGCCAAAGGCCGGACCAATAAACCGCACCGTTACCCACAATGCGGCCATCGTCCCAATGCCGATCCAGGCCCCACGGGAAGTCCAGGCCATAAATTGCTCCGATTGACGCTTGGTAATGGGCAACCAAGAATACATCCGCTCTTCCTGACCGTAGCGATCGCCCATGGTTTCCTTCCGTCGTTTCGCATCTCCCATCTTTCTTTCTCCTTGTAAATAATTTGGGTGAAGGTCTCAGAAACCGAACCCTTTTCCCAGAGCCTACCATAGCAGCCCAAACCCCAGACAAAAATGCAGCTTAATTTCGGGTTCCCTAGGGCACTTTTGGTTCCCCTCGCCCATCCCCTAGCGCGTCTACAAATTGGTTTGATACAAAATATAAGCACCCCACAGGGTTAGTCCTCCCGCCAATAGGGTGGACCAAATGGGATGGCCCCCTTGGATGGGTTTCCCCCGTTGGGGCTGAATGGTGCAGACATCAATCCAAGGGGTAGCTCCCCGCCGTAGCCAGCCCGTAACCGTTACAGTGCGGCCTTTCAACGGATTCAGCCGGATCACATCAAACACCAAATGACCCAAGGTTCCTAAGAAGGAAATAAAATGGAGCCGCACTAGCCCGGTTTGGGTTTGGAGGATGAGGTCTTGATTGAGCCAATTGCCGACCCCTTTCCGACCTAATAGTTTGCCTTCTAAATGAATGGGCTGGCTGTCAATGGGTAAACAATCGGGGTCGGTGAGGAGGTCCGCCAGGTCCGTCTCAGCCTCCCCGGAGGTGGGCAGATCGGGGAAAAAGGCGTTCATCCGCAGAATCGTCCCAAAACTAAAACCCATGGCCAACATGCCCCAAAAGATCGAGACAGCTTCGTAGCGGAGCCATGCAATTGGCCAGTTAAAGTGGTTGGCCACCAGACCAAGAATCCACAGCAGTATACTAATGCCTACCCCAATCGGCAGGCCAAAAAATGGTGCCACTTGCCGTTGCATTTTGTGGGCGTTGGCCATGCGGGGCAAGGCGGGCAGGGATAGTTCGGGTTCGAGTCGCCAATGTTGGGCATAGCGGGTCAGGGTGTAAAGGCGATCGCCCAACGGTGGATGGGTATTATTGATGGCCATCCAGTCCCGATAGGCATTGCGATAGTCCCACGTCAGGAGGGTGGCTTCCAGCAATCCGTCTCCATTTGGCTGGGAAGCCTTGTCCCCAGTTTGGCCTTGATTTTGACCTTGAATTTGGCTTTGAATTTGGCTTTGGGCGGAGGTTTGCCATTGGATGGGAAACACACTTCCGGCACTGATGGCCGAACGGTATCCCACAGGCATTAGCCATTCCAACTGTTCCAAAATTGGCTCGGTTTTGCCCTGACGACGGATATCGGTGGCAATGGCGATCGCCATTTTCAACAACCCCCGCACCATCCCATTGGGATTGCCTGTCAAATTGGCGGCGATGCGATCGCTGTGGCGGTGGCGACTCCGGGCCAGCCATAACCCCGTATGGCGCACTAGCCAGAACATCCCATAGGCGATCGCCGCCCCTGCTGCCCCTAGCCATTGGAGAAAGCCATTTTTACAGCGATCGCCCCAGTGGGCGAAGCCTTGATAAATACCGTAGGAAATTTGGGTAGCCAGGGTAAACCCCGTGATTAACCCTAAACTCCACTGCCGGACATGGCCCAGTTCCGCCGCATAAAGGGCGGCGATTTCATCATCGTCCAACTGCCGCAACAGGCCATCGCTGACCACAATCCAGGCCAACCGAGGTCGCCAACCATAACTGAACAACACAGGGGTTTGGGTTGCGATCCGCCGTAATCTGGGTAGGGGATGTTTATACTTTTTGCCAGCCCGCTGTAAGAGTTTCTGGGCTTCGGGACTGTGGCGACCTAACTCATCGAGGGAGAAGCGGCGAGTTTTATGGCTCCAGCACAGCCAAAAATGCACAATGAGTGGGGCTAGGAGTAGCAATCCCCCTAAAACGATCGCCGCCACTCGACCAGGGTAGTATTCTAAAAAGTACCAGCGGTTAATCCGAATCATTTTGCTAGCTAGCTCCCGGATCGGATTACCGAGGATTATTCCAACCTGTAGAAATAGGGTGGCGATGCCCCAAAGGGCGATCGCGGTCCAAGCATAGGCTAGGAGTGTATTCAGCCGCCGAGTAACGTTAAGTTTATGGGGAATGGGCGACCAACGGTTGGCTCGTTCCGCTTGTTTCCAGGGGAGAGCGGCGATCGCCACGGACGATAATCGCGCAGGTTCAGCCTGAGCAGCGAAATCCGCCTTAGCCCCAGATCCCAATTCAGCCCTAGAGTCTGCTGGAAAATCCTGCCCTAGTGGATCTGGCTGAATCAACGGGCTATCCGCAGCGGCAACCCCATCAGCCTGCTCAGCTTGCTGATGGGCCAGGGGCAATGGTGGTAGCGATGACGGTGATGGTGGTGATGATGGTAGTGGAGTGTCCAGCCGGGAGGTTTCTGGCGAAGCAGACGGAACCTGTTCCCGCTGACTTAGCCACTGAGTTAGGGAGGACGTGGATGTAGAACCCCGGTTTGGATGAGGGGACAGGGGCTTGAAGCCCGGATCAGCTAATGCCGCAGCGGTGTCTTCCTTGGAGGGGGCGGCAGGCGGGGCGGGAGTGCCACGGCTAGGGCGAGGAACCGAGGACGGGGAGGAATCGGGTTGAGGTGGAGGGGGGACAGGGGAAGAACGGGCACCAGCGGGTTCAACCGCCGCTGTTGGGCTTTGGGCCGGAGGGGCGGGAGGCTTGGTAATAGGGGATGGTACCCGATGGCGACCCCTGGCATCATCGTTACGGCTAAGGGGCTTAATCGGCGTAGGATGCGTAGGGGGCTGGCGGGGTTTGGAACGATCGCGGTGGGGATGTTGTTGGAGGTGGGCGATCGCGTTTCTCGCCCATTGTTGGGCCATGGGGTCAGGATGCTGCTGGAGGGCTTGGCAATACTGTAAGGCTTCCTTAGCATTCTTTTGAGCCATGTAGGCTTTAGCTAAGGTTTTATACAATTGGGCCACGATTTCAGGCTGCTGCACCTGTGGAAGCAGCGGCTCTAAGAGGGCGATCGCCTGGTCATACTGTTGTTGTTTGAAAGCGGCCATGCCCTGGTGCAAGGTTTTTTGGATCAGAGCTGGGGACCACTGCTGCCAATGGAAATCAGGAGCCGGAGGCAGGGATGACGGGGTAGGCGTTGGAGTCGGTTGTCCCAGATTAGATTCCATGCTGCCTCTTGCTCAACTGTTGACTAACATTACATTCATGACGGCACCGTGCCTTAATTATCGACATTACGGGTCAATCCGCGCCTCAATTACCGCTTGGATATCCGTGGATATGACTGACAGAAAGTCATACCCTGTCGTGGCCTCCAAGCTATCCACCGACACGCGATAGGACCGCCAATCATCATCCACCTGCTCGTCGTTCGGCATATTAACTGCAATCACACGGGTGTTCGCCATCACTCCATCAATCCCCAAACCGGGTTGATCCAAAACGATCACCACTTTCCACACCGATGCGGGAACTGTCACCTGATTATCCGCTAGTTTAACCTGTTCCCCATGGACCCCTGCAATGCCAGCAATAATGTATAACTCTTTACCTTGATCGACCAAGCTCCGACAATACTCCTCTAGCTCCCGCCACGGTTCACGGTTATTGTCCGGGGTTTGGGGAATAATGTTGGTCATCAAAAAGGTGGCCGAGTTGTCTGTTTGATTCGCGGTGCGATCGCCCGATGGCACCAGATGGCCCCGATCGTAGCCACTCCCCCGATAGTCATCACCATCCACTTGGTACCATGCAATCGGCAAGCGCGTATTGGGGCGAAAATCATCTTGTCGTTGGGTACTGCCTAACCAAGATTGGTTGAGTTGCCAACTGGCCCAATTCGCTGTGGCGCGATCGCGGTTATAGGACAAGGCATATTGAGGTTGAATGATTAGATAATTGTCCGGGGCTGTCCCCGCCTCACTGGGATTCCCCATCAGCAGGTGAACCTGACCGGAGGGGGTAAAAAAAGGAAGGCGATCGCAACCGCCGCAACCTAACCCAACACTGGCCACCAAGCCCCATAAGCCAATGGACCCCCACCCCCAATCTTTGTTTGTCATGCTCCACCCCAATCCTTCTCACTTGCTTGAGACGCTCTTGTTTGAGAATGCCCCAATCAGGCCCGTTTTAACCATGGTCGTCGTAATTTTCCGGGATACTGATGTTACGCTAGCGGTAA
>JAYKIC010000406.1:0-4741 GCA_035284985.1 Leptolyngbyaceae cyanobacterium | reverse complement strand
GCCACCTCAGTCGTAATCATGGAACCAAAGTGAAATGGCGTGGTGGTTCCAGCTCGGCAGGCATATTCCCACTCGGCTTCACTGGGCAATCGATATTCATACTGCCGTGGCTCGGATGATTGCCCTTCAAAATAGGCATTGAGGCGCTGACAAAACTCAACAGTCTCATGCCAACTCACTCGCTCTACCGGACGGTCATCTCCTTTGAAATTCGACGGGTCTAGGTTGAGTTCTCGCTCTATTTGGGGGAGGGCCGCAACGACTCGCCATTGTGCCTGCGTCACTGGATAGCGGCCCATGAAAAACCCGTAGGCGATCGTGACTTCGTGTTGGGGACGTTCATCTCCATACCCACCAGGTTCATCCTCTGGAGATCCCATCGTGAAGCTACCAGAGGGAATAGCCACTAACTCTAGTGGAGTAGAGTCTGGCAACTGTTCAACATAACGCTGGGCTGTGGAGTCTTCATACTCAACCGTCCATTCCGATTGTCGCTGAGCCAACCGAGCCAACCACCCAGCATCTCGCTTAACCACCCTAGCAATCCGAATCGGAAACGGTTCTAGACGAGATCCTATTGGATCTGTTTCTTCCACAAAACGAACGGTTTCTAGCGTTTTTTCTACAATGGCTTCCATACCATCGATCGCAACCGATGACTCTGAGGTTGAAACCGTAGCGATTGTGATTGGAATCTCAACTGGGGCATTGGGTAACTCAACAATCCGAGGGACAACATCTTCAACCATCTCTGAAGACAGCCCTGCGGTTAGCGCCTCAAGATTAATCCTAATCTCTTCTTGCTCTTCTGGAGTTTCGGATATATGGTCTGTTCCATTAAAGTCAGTATCAGGCACTTGTGACGGGGATTTTTGCTCTTCTGACTCAAGAGCATCGCTATCCTCTTCTGATCGCGCATTCTGTAACCGCTGGCGCAGCTCTGCAAAGCCACTGGATTCAAACGCCTGTTCCCACTGTTCATCGGTCCAGTCATGCTTTTCTAAAAATGCCCGAAACTCACGGGAGGTGCGCTGATAACGCTGGGACACATACTCCGACAACACCTCAAACACCAACTTTTGGTCAATGTTGAGCATAAAGTGACGCAAACGCTCCTGTACCCCCTCCACGAACCGATAGCCCCCATCTTCCAGTGGCTCCAACAATCCACCTAAAAACACCTCGGCCACCTGCACCGCCCCCGACTGCGGCAACAGTGTCTCCTGAATCAAATTGGTAATTTCCGGCGACACTGGCCCTAAAGCCATAAACCCTGCCAACTGCTTGGCCAGTCCCGATGCCACTTCCTCAAATAACAAAAACCGCTTTTCCCCCGACTCTGGCAACGGTCTCACCTTTTTTACCGGGCCTCGCCAATGTTGCTCTTGGGGATGGCCTTGGCTCTGATTAGATCCTTGCAACGTTAGCCTAAACCGCCGACCTTGCACTTGGGCATCTCCACAACCTGCTACTACCCGTGCCCATGCTTTCAAAGATTCTGGCTCCAGACTCACCACAGGAATCACCAACGACTTCAACGACTTCGATTGTTGTCTCTCCTTAGTCAATTGGGACCAATCATCCAGATCCATGCCTAAATGATGATGCATCAATTGGCTGTTGGGGATACCGGGACTCAAGGCACTCAACCACACCTTACTGCCCGACTTTAGGGCTGTGCGAGACCAATAGGGTGATGGAAACCACTGTACAACTACCACTGGCCCATGCTTGGCCCAATTCGCCAACCATTCGTGAATTATCCCCTCACGCCACAATGGTGAAATGCAATCACTCATGACCATCACCAAACTTCGACCTACAGCATTGATCAATTCCTTCGGCTTGCCGTAGCGTTTTGGAATATTATCGTCTGTGGGCATTTGCTGTCCTGAAATCAACTGGGGTTGCAGCCGCCCATTGCTCTCCACCGTTACCAATTGCCACACCCGCAGTGTCCGAAATGCCCCCAACTGCTCCAACAACTTAATCCATTCTCTAACTGTGGGTTCCCAAATCGAAGCCACCTTCGACTGCTCAACCACCAACTCTAAATCTAGCCATCGTTCCTGATCCGGACGCTCAATCACCACAACGGGATTCTCCTCGGCAATAGCAATGGCCGTGGCATCCTCATCAATTACGGAACAAACCCGTGAATCGGTTTTGCGAATCAGCCGTCGTAGCGATCGCCCCAACTCCAACGGATGCCGCAGCGCTGCTGCCGCTGGAATCTTAATTGGCTTTGCAGATACGGGGGAAGGCGATCGAGTTGTGCCTTCATTCCTCGTCACCAACGTTCCCATAGAAGATGATGAGGGGGCAATTGGAAAACGTGACGAGGCACCCTGTGATGCACTGTCCTCAACCGCCTGATCATTCTGAGAAGAAGCAGACGACGAATCCGACTCTAAATCTATCCCCCTCGGATCACCAGTCTCGCTATCCTCATTTGGCTCATCCCTCTCAGGTTTAGGAAGTTGACAAGCCAACCAAAGCATATCAGCAATTTCTTCCACCCCCGGACCCAAACCAACGTCGGCTGACAGCACTTCATCAGCCCGACGCACACATTGGATGAACTCTAGCAGTAGATCACTCATTGGTCTTCGCTACTTGTCCAGAGGTTGAAACATGGCAGACTTAAGCGACTCCAACGCCTTGTTATCTTTAACATCAATCTGCCCCTTGGAAACCAAATGCACCGCATTCAGCAATTGGTCCGTTGCCAGCATGTTGCTATCCCGCAGATCCTTAAATGCTTGAATAAGCTCACCATATTTAGCGTCAATTGCCTCAACATCTTCCCCTAAGTAATTAGACACGATCTGCTTCAGTCGCTTCTCATCTGGTTCTTCCATTTCCAGACGTAAACACCGCCGCAAAAACGCGGGGGGGAAATCTCGTTCTCCGTTGCTCGTCATCACCACCAATGGGAATTGCTTACAAGTCACTTCCCCATTAACAATTTCAGCTTGCTTTGACTCAGACCTTTCATCCATTTCAGCTTGCTTTGACTCAGACCTTTCATCCATGACCGTTGATTCAGGTGGCGACCCCGGTTCGCTTGCACCCACAAACGCAGGCCGATCCATCTCTACCAAAATTGGCTTATCGACTAATTCCTTAATCCGCCGCAATTCCGGAATCTCAAACCGTCCTTCTTCCAGCACATGCAACAGATCATTAGGCAAGTCAATATCACTCTTATCAATCTCATCCACCAATAAGACCTTAGGCTTATCAGGCTCAGACCACAGTGCCGAACCTAGCGGTCCTAACCGCATGTAATCACCAATATCCTTGGGGTCTTGCTTTTTATCCTGCACGCGGGCGATCGCGTCATAGCGATACAGCGCATCCTTGAGCGTACTGCGAGTCCCGATATTCCAGCGCAGCAATTCCAAGCCCAGTTCTTCTGCCAACGCATAGGCCAACGACGTTTTACCTGTTCCTGGTTTCCCAGTCACCAACAACGGACGACGCAGATAAATCGCTGCATTAATGAGTCGCAATGATCCAGGGGGTGGAATAAAGTTCTTGCCCCGATTCAAGCGTGGGTTTTTCTCCGTATTGGCAAACTGTCGCCAGGGCGGAGGGTCCGGTGGCTCGAAACGACGCTTTTCCTTGCCTTCTTCATATCCGCCGTCATAGCCCCCATCTCCCCTAAATTTGAACCAGGATTCAATTGCGTTGGTCATCTATCCACCCTCTAATAGTCAAATTCACAATCTGGAGGACATAAATAGGGATTGTCTAGCAAAATAGACATCGGCCCCGCATCTTTTGTCCGGGAGCCAAGTCTGAGTCTACAACTTTTGAACTCCCTTAAAAACTCTGCTGGAACAACACCCATACGTTGTTCTAACTCACTCACTTCGCCAGGGTCTAAGACACGACTGGGCCAGAAGATAAACGGCACCCCCCCCAGCAAAAAACTGATGAACGCTTTGGCTAAATCACCATGGGGTGAATACAAACCCAGACCAGAAACCTGCCACTCCCGCTCATCATCTTTTTCCTCCAGCCAACACTGAAACGACTGCGGACAAGTTATATCCACATCCGGGTTGTCCTCGTCACACTCCAGATGTTCGATATGTTCGCTCAGGGGGCGATCGCCATAATCCTCCAACATCTGCCACCGCTCAATCCAATACTCTCGATACTCATTGATCACCTCATTCACCCCCTCACTCTCATCAAACCGCCCCAAACAACTCACAGAAACAGGAACCTTGCGCCCCAGAATATCCCCTCGAACACCCCACTGAATATTGTGAAAGTCGATCGCCAACAGTTGATCGGGGACAAAAAAGGTGACGTGAGGATTCAACCGCCGTAAGCCCTGTTTCGTCCAAATAGACTTAAATAATTCGCCCAGAAAACGCTTAATCTCTTCTGCCTGAGTCTGCTCAGACTGAACCTGAATCTCTTGACCATTCACTAACGGGGTTGCCGCACTTTCCTCGCTGATAGGCTGCGAGACAGAATCACTCAAGCCTCTCATCCGGTCTTGATAAACCTGGGAATCTGACACCAGCCACACTTTTATTCGGTAGGACAGCGGGGTACTCCCACCCTCAATTTTAATAAGCAAACTACTTTCTACTCTCTTCTTTGATGGCGGTTGAGCCACCGTTGTCACAGTAGGATCAGAATGAGGAACCGTCACCTGACTCAGATCAACACCACAGCAGGTTGCGAGTTCAACCAACTTATCCAAGTTCACATCATTTCT
>JAYKIC010000405.1:0-4076 GCA_035284985.1 Leptolyngbyaceae cyanobacterium | reverse complement strand
GGCCTTTTCAAAAGTACCGAATGCAGACTGGATTTCGGAGTTGCTAAGGAACCGACCTTGAGAGTCAGCAGCAGCTACAGCTTCAGTTAAGGGAGTTTTCATCGTTTTGCTCCTTGTCAGAGTAAATAAATCAAAATAACGAGATGAACGAAAAATATTAAGTGATAGGGTTAGCTAAAACCGCTAACACTTCGGCATTGCGCTTAATTAAGCAACAGCTGCAGCTGCACGGTCAAAGTAACCACCCAACTCAGCGATCAAGTTGCTGCAGTCACCAGGAGTGATGCTGTTGCTGTCGTTAGCAATGGCGATCGCTGCGGCCTTCATCTTGCCAACGCCAACAGCTACGGAAGCACCGGGAGTACCCAACGCCAAGTAAGTCTCACGCAAACCGTTCAAGCAACGGTCATCCAATACACTGGCATCACCAGTGAACATAGCGTAAGTTACATAACGCAAGATGATTTCCATGTCGCGCAAGCAAGCAGCCATGCGACGGTTGGTGTAAGCATTGCCACCAGGAGCAATCAACTGAGGCTGTTCTGCAAACAAGGAACGAGCCGCACTCGCAACGATAGCGGAGGCACTGCCCGTTAAACGGTTAACGATATCCAAACGCTTGTTGCCATCAGCAACCATTGCCATCAGAGCATCAATTTGACCGTCGTTGAGGTATGCACCACGGGCATCCGCCTCAGAAACAACCTTTGCAAATGCATCTAACATAAATACAGTCTCCTAATCTTGGTTTGATCGAGTTCGAAAGAGACGCAAAACTAGATTTACGTCTGTTCGCTGTTTGACAGCGAAAAATGTTTTCATAAACCCTTCAATATTTGTTTATACAATGTGGCACGACCATTGTTTGTTACGAATTATTAGATAGGGGTTATTTGTTACATTTCGCAATCTAAGCGACTGTGAGCCAGCCCGACGATGATGCCCTATTAACTGGCTGAAGTCCTTTATGTTAAAGGACTTCAGCCTTTAACATGGTTTATTCTCCAACCACTGGTCAGCCCATCTCTGCTGGTCGCTCAACCCCTGGGATCGCACTGGCAGGAGTGGATGGAACCCCTAAGATGGTGGCATCTCCGGTATCAAATACCCCCGCAACACAGGAAATCATTAAGGTCGCTAAAGTGCCGACAAATAGGGCCTTCCAGCCTAATTCAGAAATATCACGACGACGAGATGGAATGAGGGCGGCGGTCCCACCCACGAAAATGCCGACTGAGGCCATGTGGGCAAACCCAGACAATGCATAGCTAACTACTAGGATTGTGCGAGGGCTGATGGCCCCTTGCTGGCCCAATTGGCCCAGAAGTTGATAGGAGGGAATCGCTGTTTCTAATAAGCGTCGGCCAATCAGAACACTTGCTTGCCACAATTCAGGCCAGTCTAAAGACACGCCTGTTAATACGGTGAGGGGCAAAAATAATAGGCCGGAAATATTGGCTAGGGTGACAATTTGAAATACCGGGCCAATCGGTTCGGGCAAGTTTTCCAGCCAACCAAAGCCTTGATTAATCAAGTTTACTAGACCCAAAATCAGAATGAGTACAGCGGCAATACCCACGGACATTTTTACACCATCTAATGCTCCAGCGATCGCCGCATCCAAGGCACTTTGTTTAGAAATCTTTTCTCCGGAAATGGTATCTTCCGGTTCCTCATCTCCAATATCCACCGCTCCTTCAACGGGGATTCCTCCTGCGGTCAAGGGAACTTCGGTCTCTGGTACCAAGATTTTAGAAAGGACAAAGCAAGCCGGAATCCCAATAATTGAAGCAGAAATTAGGTGGGCTAAAATATTAGGAAATACGGGTTTGAGAAAGCTACCGTAAATTGCCAAAACGGAGGAGGCTGAAGTGCCGAAACAACAGGAGAGGATGGCACAAATTTCACTCCGAGTCATTTTGGGCAGAAACGGTTTAACCACGATGGCAGCTTCAATCCCGACGAAAATGTTGGCCGCTCCACTCAAGGATTCTGCCCCACTCAGGCGCATGGTGGAATAAAACAGCTTGGCAAATATGTTGGTGATCAATTGAATCAGGCCAATGTTATACAGTAGGGCCATTAATCCACCAAAGAAAATGACCGTAGGCAGAGCGCGAAAGGCAAAAATATAACCTAAGTTAACATTGGGTTCAACGCCAGGAACGGGCACAATGTTGGGGCCGAATACAAACCGTGCCCCCACATCGGCAGCGGTGAACAAGCCATTTAGCAAATCACTAAACACTTGAAGCGCATCTTTCGCACCGGGCACCCGAAACACCAGTGCCCCCAGGATTAATTGCAAAATAATTCCCCCTAGCATGACTCGCCAGGGGAAATATCGAAGGCGGCGATTTTCTGAAAAAATCCAGGCGATCGCACAAAGACCAAACATCCCCAGTAGGGAGATGACGTTGAGAATAGGAAGTTCACCCAGCACAGTTATACCCTCACAGCCGCAGTGACAATGATCAACATTAACCTACCCTATACTGGTCAGTTTTGGTTATTTTTCTAGGGATGCTAAAGATGGCTGATGACGGTGACACCAGTAACTGCACCGGGGGTACTGTGACAAATTACAGGACTGCTTTGCCAGAATTCCTTAAGTTGTCATAATCTATCAGAGACGACTTATGAAGGAATGGAACCCCGTATGGATGCATTTTCGTTGGAGCCACCGGAATGGAGTCAGACTGCGGTCCATGCCCGTGAATTTGGTTGTCCCCATTGTCGAGAAGGGGCTGCCGATATTGCCCAGGCCGTATGGATCAATCGGCGATCGCCCGTTTACACCCCGGACCAACGACGTAAGTGGCAAGAGTTTTACCACTGCACCTGTGGGCAGGCGTGGTGGGCCTGGAGTAGCGATCGCCCCCTGTCTGAGTTGAGTCAGCGCTATCAGCAGGAGGATTAGTGGGGTATGAGACGGATTCCAACGCTGACGTTTGATCGGGGCACCTTGATTTTGCATCCTCCGCCACGGGGAAAAGATTGGGTAGATTTTGCCACTTGGGATGATCGAGTGGAGAAGTTCAGGATTCCTGCCATTCATTACCGCGAATTGGTGACGGTGCTTCAGTCTAGTCAAGCTAGGTTTACCGATAAGGCCAAGGGGTTTGGGCCATTGGCGTTACACCCTAAATTGGAGCGCCAGCCCTATCCCCATCAGCAGGAAGCGTTGGATGCCTGGGTTGCGGCTGAACGGCGTGGAGTTGTCGTTTTACCGACTGCATCGGGGAAAACCTATTTAGCGCAACTGGCGATGCAGCGGACTCCCCGCCATACGTTAATTACGGTGCCGACGTTGGATTTGATGCATCAGTGGTATGCCCAACTAGAGGAGGCGTTTCCGGGAACGGACATTGGGTTGTTGGGGGGTGGTTCGCGGGACAAAACACCCATTTTGGTGGCAACCTACGATAGCGCGGCGATTAATGCGGAACAGTTGGGCGATCGCTACGGCCTTTTAATTTGCGATGAGTGCCATCATCTGCCCAGCGATTTCAATCGGGTGATTGCAGAATATGCGATCGCCCCCTACCGCTTAGGGTTAACGGCTACTCCCGATCGTTCTGATGGTCGGCACACGGATTTGGATCAGTTGCTGGGTCCAGTCATTTACCATCGCACTCCAGAAGAATTGGCGGGTCAAGCCCTGGCAGACCATCGGATAGAGCAAATTAAGGTGAGATTGTCCCAGGAGGAACGCGATCGCTACGATCGGCTGATTCAGACCCGCAATGCCTTTTTGCAGGAAGCCAACATTTGGTTGGGTAGTTTGAAGGGCTGGCAACAATTTGTCAAAGCCAGTGCTACCTCTAAGGCTGGCCGACGGGCCATGTTAGCTCATCGGGAAGCCAGGGCGATCGCCCTCGGCACCGAAGGCAAACTCTATGTCTTAGCCAATTTACTCACCCAGCATTATCCGGCCCAAACGCTAATTTTTACCAACGACAACGCCACCGTTTATCGCATTTCCCAAGACTTCTTGATTCCCGCCATCACCCATCAAACCCCCGTCAAAGAACGTCATGCCATTCTCCAATCATTCCGTGAGGGAGAGTATCGCA
>JAYKIC010000404.1:0-2818 GCA_035284985.1 Leptolyngbyaceae cyanobacterium | reverse complement strand
CCTACCGCTCGATATCCCAAACCTGGATGTCGTAGTCGCCATCCCCTCCAGCTACAAGTTGCCATGTGGCCCCATTGCGCCGGATAGCAGCCGTGTTAATAAAGGTGTTGGGCCAATCAATCGTTTGCATTGGCTCTAGGGTGTTCAAATCCCAAACTATCAGGGTGCCATCAGCGCTAGCGCTGATGAACCAGCGGGCACCAGGGATAAATTGCAGGTCATTGACATAGCTAGTATGGGTTTCCAGGGTGGCAACGGGTTGATCGGGGTTGAAATCGCTGCTGGTATCCCAAATTTTAATCTGGTTGTCAGCTCCCCCGCTAATCAGGCGACGACTATCGTGGCTAAAAACGACGGTATTCACGGCACTGGTATGACCCGTGAGGGTAGCAATTTCAGTGCGTTTGTCTAAATCCCAGATCTTGATGGTTTTATCAGCGGCGGCACTGGCTAAGTGATTGCCATCGGGGCTAAGGCTCAGCTGGTTGATGTAACTGGTATGGCCCGTGAGGGTGGCAATTTCGGTTAGGGTGTCCAAATCCCAAAGCTTAATGGTTTTGTCGGCGCTGGCGCTAATGAGGGTTTTACCATCGGGGGTGATTATCAGATGGTTGATGGAACTGGTGTGTCCCGGCAGGGTGGCGATCGCCCCTCCCGTATTCCCATCCCAGAGCCGGATCTCGCTTTCGCTGCTACCACTAGCAAACAATGAGCCATTGGGGCTGATGGCAACGGCCTGGATGCGATCGCCATCCCCACCCAGTTGTTGCCGTTCCCCTCCGGTAGCAAGATCCCAAATCCGCACAGTCCCATCGTTGCTACCACTGACTAGGGTTTGCCCATCCAAACTCAGGACTAGGATATTCACGGCTCCAGTGTGCCCTGGCAACACGGAAGTTGAAGTAACCTTGAGGGAACGGGTTGTTTCTGTAACGGGTTCCGGTGACGGCAAGAAGAGCGATCGCCCTCCCCATACCGCCACCCCGGTCAGAGCGATCAACCCTAGACCTACTCCCATCCATCGCCATGCCCTCCGGTGTAACGGCTGAGATAAGGCCACGGTGGCGACTGAGGCCGGGGGTTGATGGGTCAGATGGGTCAACCTCCCTGAGGCGTTTGAATCGGGATAAGGTTCAGCATCAGCCGGAATGGCGGACGACTCATAGATTTCATAGGGCTGGGTTGGAAGCTGATGCCCCGATATCGAGTTGGATATTTGGACGTAGGTGGACGCAGTGGGTGCCATGGCATCGGGGAACTCAGGCGGAACCGCGTAGGGGGGTGAGGTTATTTGCTGATTGGCGGCTGGGTGATAGACGGGTTGCCCTCCATAATGCATGGCATTGGGGGAGGTTTGGGGGAATGGGCGATCGCCCCACGCCACCCCAGATAGCCCCTGACTACCCGCTTGAGCCGGATCGCCTTGATTGCCCTGGGGTAATTCCCCCAAGGCCAACTGTAACTGCTTCACCTTAGCCAATAATTCCAACGTACTAGTAGGCCGATCCACCACCCTGGGAGCCATCAAGCGATCAATAAAATCCGCTAACTGGGGGGAAATGTGGGGCGCAAACGGTCGCCAATGGTACTCATTGGTCATGGAGCGATAGATATCCACATCCGTTGGCTTCTTCCCCGTCAGCAAATACATAAACGTACAACCAAGGGAAAAGAAATCAGACTGGGGTACCGCTTGCCCCCGTTCCTGCTCCGGCGGAGTATAGCCAGCGGAACTAATGCGAGTAATCCCCCCCGTTGCTTCTAATTGTTCAAAATACGTAAACGACATTTCCCGCACCGCCCCAAAGTCCACCAACACCAACTGACCGCTGGAACGCAGCATGACATTATCCGGCTTGATATCACGGTGAAAATAGCGCTGCTGATGCACCAAATGCAGCACTTCCGCAAGCTGTTGGAGCCACTGCACGGCCTGACGCTCACTGATGGGATGGTTGCCCTGCTGCCGCATCCACTCACTTAAATTCGGGCCATCGACTTTTTCCATCACAATGCAGTGGAGTGGCTCGGCCCCTTCCTTCGGAATCACCTGAAAACAGCCATCTACATCAATCCGGGGCACTCCAGAATGGTCAAGATGGCCCAAGACTAAGGCTTCCTGCTCAAACAATTGAATCGCCTTAGCGTTGCTATTGTAGGTTTCCTTCAGCACCTTGAGAATCTTCGGTTGATCCCGCTCAAACACTTCGTATACCCGACCAAAACCACTACGATCCGTTAGCAGACGCATGACCCGATAGCGTCCTTGGATCGTCAAATTTGCGCCACAGGCTTGACAATGGGACTGAACGGCGTTGTTCGGGTGATTGGGACTCGGACAAGTGGGATTGATGCAAAGAGCCATAAGCGCACGGGGGGTAGATGCTAAGTGGATGCGGCGACAGGGCTGGGACCGTGAATCGGCAGGGTTCTAATCGGCAGGGGTCACAAAGGCTGTTGCCCCATCAAGTGGCTGAACCGCTCCAGGGAAAACTGATGTGGAAAACGAGGATTAGAAGACTTTCCACCGTTACTATACGGTAATTTTAGAAAATTAACCCAGAGACCGCTTGGAGGTTGTGCCTAACTTCATAAATATCCAGGGGTTTTACGGACAGTTCTCGCTGATGGTCCAGCCTTTACCCGTGTTTTTCCCTATGTTGCGGATGCTTTCCCAGCCATGCTCAGATCCCGTGACTTTTCCCAATCACCCAATGGCGGCGGAAGAAGCGGGAGAGGCTACTTTCTTCTAACACGAGGTAGATCGGACGACCGTGGGGACAGGTGTGGGGTTGGCGGGTGCGTTGCCAATCATCCA
>JAYKIC010000403.1:0-6086 GCA_035284985.1 Leptolyngbyaceae cyanobacterium | reverse complement strand
CATCCCCTCTACAAAAAAGCGGGGCGGGTTTTGGCACACAGCGGTGTGGGGTGGGACGTTTGTATTGACGGCGATCGCTTCCACCGCCGTTGGCATTGTTTTAGGCTTGACGGTACCGCTTCCGAATAATGCTGCTGCACCGGAACAGGCCACGTCCATCTCAGAACTATGGCGTAAAGGCATTCGCCATCAGTTAGTACGACCGATCAATATTTTGGTGCTGGGGATTGACCAAGTGCCTGTAGAGGATCTCCCCAGCGCGGCGGAAGTGGAAGAGATGTCCGCCCGTAATGCTGAACTGGAGGGGGGAACTACCTTAGAGTTGGCATCAACATTCACCGTTAATTCAGACTCACAGTCCGACCCATCCGTTGATATGACTCGGTTGGCTGGCCGCAGTGATGCCATGTTGTTGGTCCAACTCAATCCTGAAGACGGTACGGTGAATGTGCTGTCGATCCCTAGGGATACTCAGGTTCAGTTTCCCAATGAGGTGGGGGTGACGAAAATCAACCATGCCAATTTAGTCGGCGGACCTCGGTTGGCGGCGGCGGTGGTTAGTCACAACCTGGGTGAGGTGGAAATCGATCGCTATATTCGCATTAGTACGGCGGCGTTTCGGGAGATGGTCGATGCGGTGGGTGGGGTGGAAGTGACGGTTCCTACCCCGATGAAATATACCGACCAAACCCAAGATCTCTATATCGATTTGGAGGCGGGGACGCAGATATTGATGGGGGATGAGGCGGAACAGTTTGCCCGATTTCGAGGGGATGCGTTTGGGGATATTGGCCGGGTGCAACGGCAGCAACAGTTATTAGGAGCGTTGCGCGATCGCCTCATGTCCCCCAATATCCTGCCCCGGATTCCTGGGATTGTCCAACTGCTCCGTGTACACATTGACACTAATTTAACCCCTGAAGAATTTCTGGCCATCCTTAATTTTTCCTTAGATCGGGAGCATGATGATTTTCGGATGGTGATGTTACCGGGAACGTTTAGTCAAAATGAATACCGGGCGAGTTATTGGTTAATGGATCGCCCAGCGGTTGATCAAGTGTTGGCAGACTACTTTCAGGTGAGTCCTTCCCAGTTGGTGGTTCAAGCCGGGTTAGAGCAGCCCTTAAACCAATCGATGGATGCGCTTGATTCCGATGAGGAGGGCGATCGCACCCTCAAGTCACTGCGGATTGCGGTGCAAAATGCTTCTAATGATCCTACGGCCACGGGTGAGTTAATCCGATATTTGCAAGCCGAAGGATTTACCCAAGTGTATCGGGTGGGGGCATTGACGGAAACCCAAGTTAATACTGAAATTATTGTGCAGCGGGGGAACTTGCGGGGGGCGGAGCTGGTGGAACAACGCTTAGGCCAGGGTAAGCTGGTGTCAGCATCCGTTGGCGATTTGTCCTCCGACCTCACCATTCGCATTGGCGACGATTGGCAAGTGCCTGAGATCGATGGGGAGTGAACGGGGGCCAGCCCTACAACACTTGAAAAGGCAACACGATATTTAAGACCTTGCGGATTCGTAGCAGGAAAATGAGCTGTTGGGTTTCTGAATTGATGGAGGGGGGATATGCCGCCTCCGCCAGTTCCGCTTGTAGTTCCACGTATTCGCTAGCGGTGAGGGGTTCACCATCGAGGGGCGATCGCGCCTCCAAAATAATCTCGGTTCGCAAAACTTCTTCCGGCGTATCTTCTGGGGGAGGAAGAGCGATCGCCCTAGCTCCATTGACTAAACTGATCACCAATGCCCCAACCAACAGACTGGTCCCTTTCACCATTCCTCTTTCCCACATTCGCGACTAAAACAACACACATGGCCCCATGCCCGTTACGATTACAATTAATGTTCCGCCGCCATGATCAGCATAAGTCCTAACCCGATCAATAAACCCAAGAGCAATTTCTCAAACCGTTGGGGTGAGAATTTCTGATTAACATAGTGTCCCAGCCCAACCCCTCCGATAATACCAGGCAAACACCAGAGGTAGAGGGAGAAAATCGTGGGGGACCATAATCCGGCTATCCCATGCCCTAGCACCGTCATGATTCCGGTTAAAAGAAAGTATCCCTGTAAGGTAGCGCGAAACACAGCGGGGGACCAGCCCTGTATGGTGGCATATAGCACCACCGGAGGACCGTTGGTATTGTAAGCCCCTCCTAGTAAGCCGGAGAGTATCCCAAAAAGGTAGGACCAGCGGGGATGCTGGAGATGGGGTAGGGGAAATTGCACCAAGCGGTACAAGCTATAACCAATTAACAAACAGCCTAAACCCCGCAGCATCCAGACATCGGGAAGCGATCGCAGCACAATAATGCCAATGGGAATCCCGCCAGCGGCTCCCACCAACAGCCGCCATGCCGATTGTAGTTGTATATCCTGCCAACTGGTACTCGTGACCATCATGGCGGCGGTGATCCCCAGCAGCGCTTGTAGGGGGGTGGCCGTGCTAATGCCCCAAATCGTGGTCAACAACGGCATGGAGAGTAGGGCCATGCCAAATCCAAAGCAGCTACTTAAGAGTGCGCCACTGAAAACAATGGCAAGGGTCAGCACAATTACCATACCTGGCTCCATGACAAGTTCGGCTCCTAGACACTCACAGGGAAAACAACAGATTGACTGGGCAGATCTACAAGGGGGGAATCAGTGCCAATTTGCATGGGTGGCCTACTTTATATCCTGAGTTGCCGCTTAGCAACATAACACGACTGGGGAGGGCGATGGCCCAACGCCACTCCAGAGGAGTATCGCCTTTGTCCCCTGTCTACTCATCAACCGCCACCGTTTGGACCCTCTCCCCAACGGTAGCCAAAATCACCCCTTGGCCTTACCACTTGAAGAAGCGTCCTGAGGACTGGGTACAAGCTTGTAAAGCATCCGATACAGTAAATCCATCAACACACACAGAAGAACAACACCCGTAAACAACACACACACAGAGGTCTACCATGTCTATCA
The DNA here is from genome assembly GCA_035284985.1 of Leptolyngbyaceae cyanobacterium. Lineage (GTDB taxonomy): Bacteria > Cyanobacteriota > Cyanobacteriia > CAKZMO01 > CAKZMO01 > JAAHGY01. The sequence goes on along the minus strand of JAYKIC010000403.1, from coordinate 3,118 downwards.
AATCTCTTCTTCTCTCCGCCCTAGTCCCCTTGGCAACATTGGCCATTGCCAGTCCCGCTTTAGCCCACAACGTTGAAACTAACTACATTCTTTCCAACGATGCAGCTCTGGACGTTCAGGTTTTGTATAGCGATGGACAACCCTTCGGAGATGCCCCCGTTGCCATCTACAGTCCCGATGACTTTGAAACACCGATTTACCAGGGCATGACCAACGAAGCGGGTCGATTTTCCTTCTATCCGGGTGAAAATGCCGAACAAGGGGACTGGAAACTGAAAATTGGGGAATTAGGTCACGGAGATATCTTGCTAGTGCCTGTGGATAACGAAGGCATTGACATCGAGCTAGTGGGGCAGGCAACTCCTGGGCAACAGGATGATAATATGGTCTATTGGGCGGTCGGTCTGGGGCTATTATCGGCGGGGGCTACGGCTCGGATTATGACTGCCCGGAAGCCTGTGGATATTTAACGTTAGCCTTAAATGAACCACTTGATGAGGTTGTGATGCAGACCCAAACCCGGTTTATCCATTTTCCATTTATCTTGAGTTGGACGTTTGCCAACCTTTTAGCGGGCTTCATCAGTGGCTTCCTAGAAAGTAACGGCTTCCAGTTTGCCGCAACCCTCATTTTTGCGGGGGCGATCGCCAGTAGCTTGCAGTGGTGGGTGCTGCGACCCCGGTTACACGCCATTGGCTGGTGGCCCCTCGCTAGTACGGTAGGGTGGATCAGCGGCAGTCTGATGGTGGCTTCTGGTTATAACATTTACCACCCGATTGTGGAATTCCTCTGGAGCCATCTGGGCTTGTGGGAAGTCTTTTGGCTCAGTATCGTGACCGCACCCGTTCCCTTTGCGGGGATGGCGATCGCCCAAAGCATGATTTTGCGCCAGCACCATCAGATCTCCGGCCCGTCTATTCGTCTCTGGATTTTGGGGAGTGCGATCGCCGGATCGGTCTATGGCGGCGTGAGTGCTTCCCTATGCTTTGCCTTTTGCGATCCCTTGCCGACCAGCCTCGTTGGTTTGGTGACAGGAGGGGGCTGGGCCGTCTATGGCCTGATCACCAGCGGAATATTGCCCAAGATCATCCGTTCAGGTGATGGCTAATGGGGGCATCCTTCAGTTATCGTTAAAACCTTAGCTTCAGCGCCAGGATTCCTAATGTTCCCTGTTTTCCAACAGGCTCTTAGAGTCTTTACTGTTCCCTAGCCATCTTGTTTTTTGTGTTCCCCCGTTCCCGCTTTACTTTTTGCCCATACCTCTCTCCTCGTTAATTTAGTTGAGGTTTTATGCTTCGATTGTGTTGTTTTAGGCTGACCTTAGGGGTTGGCCTATTGTTTTCAGCAGCACTAACGCCCCCTGTTTTTGCTCAAAATGCTGACACCCCACTCTCTCCTGCCCTGCCCAGCGATTCCCAAGGACTCATGGCAGAGTCAGCCGACCTGGCCGCCCCCACCCCCATCCCGATGAACCAACCCCTGATGGTCTCAACGGATACCTTCATTCCCCTGCAAGCATTGCTGGCCCAGTCGGACTGGCAAGCAGCGGATCGGGAAACCCGTCGCCTACTTCAGACTTGGGTTGGGGATATTTACTATGGTTCTCCGACCACGATTCCCGTGGAAGCACTGCGGGAAATTGACCGACTGTGGACCCAAGCGAGTGGGGGGCGCTTTGGGTTGCAAGTCCAAGCTGATATGTGGCCATCGATTCGTGCCCAGTCCCCCAATGAGACAGCGGCGGTGGAAGCGTTGGGCGATCGCCTCGGCTGGCGACGGCCTACCCCGGATGGTGAGAACGTTGTGTCACCCCACTGGTTGACAGAACCAGAGCTAACCTATTCCCTGGCGGCTCCGGAGGGTCACTTGCCTTGGGTCGGGGTAGATTGGTCCCAAATTGAATCATTGCTGAGTCAGCAAAGCTGTGGCAGTTGCATGATTGATGCCATGAACTTGCAGGGCGATCGCTTCACGCGCTACCTCCCCAGTTTCTTAACCCAGGTGGAGACAGCCCTCACCCCATCGGAGGTGCCAACGCTTCAGGATTGGCGCACCCTCCGCCCCCAATTTCAGATTCACTTGAATTCACTGTATCCTCAGAATCAATGCCCGGTTGAACAGGTGGATCAGGCCATTAGTCCCAACAGCCAACTGCTAGCGGTGAGTAGCTACAGCCTGGAACCGGATTGTGGTGGCGATTCCAGTAACAGCACCTTAGCCCTTTGGAGTACACAACGGGGCCACCGGATCATTACCCTGATGCGCGGCAAGGCTGTGCTTCCGGCTCAGTATGACGGTCAATCCCAGGAACCAGCAACAGTAACCGATCGCAGAGTGGGGGATGTGGCGAATGCGATCGCCTTTACCCCCGATAGCCAACTCATTGCGGCTGGCCTATCCAACGGCACCGTAAAACTGTGGCGTACCGACACTGGGGAATTAGTTCAAACCTTAGGGCCACACCAGTATGCAGTCCGGGCCATCGCCATCAGTGCTGATGGCACCCAATTAGTCAGCGCCAGTGCCGACCAAACGCTTAAGCTCTGGAACCTGCAAACTGGGCAATTGATCCGCACCATGCAGTTGGGAGAAACGGTTGGCTCGGTCCATACCGTGCTGATTAGTCCTGACGGACGGCGATTAGCCCTAGCGACCGACAAAAACTTCCTCCAACTGCGGGATTTGACCACTGGCAGCATTGTGCGAACTTTTGTGGACGAGACAACCCAACACCCGGATCGGCTCCCCCTGGCCTTCAGCCCCGATGGTCGATTGTTGGCCACCAGTGACATTGACCACAGCGTCAAACTTTGGAATGCCACCACAGGAGCACGCATTATCACCCTGCAAGGCCACTCAGCAGCGGTTAGGGCGATCGCCTTTAGCCCCGACAACCGCACCCTAGCCAGTAGCAGTGCCAACTATGAAGTGCGACTATGGAGTCTCCAGCCCTTTCAGCTCCAACGCACGCTGAACACTGCCCTGAACACTGCCCCCACCTCGGCTCCAGGGCAATGGCCCCCAAACCCAGGATACCTATCCTTTGCCAGCGATAGCCAAATACTGGCAACCAGTGGGCTGCGCCCCTTCCCCCACCCCATTTCAGGGGAACCATTGC
>JAYKIC010000402.1:0-18295 GCA_035284985.1 Leptolyngbyaceae cyanobacterium | reverse complement strand
GACTGACAAAACTCAAACAGCCCTCACCCCAACCCCTCTCCCAGAGCGGGAGAGGGGCTTTCGACCCAAGAACCTGGTTTGAAGTCCCTTCTCCCCTTTTGGGAGAAGGGATTTAGGGAAGAGGGGCCAAGTTTTGTCAGTCAATCAGGGACGAAACACAACCGCTGGGTCAATTTTTGTAAAACCGATTCTCCATCCTACACTAGTACCCCTTCCCTTATGCCAATCATTAGATATTTTTTAGGCTATCCGGTTGGCGACATTGCCATCATTCTCATTGTGGCGCATCCAACGGGGGGACGACGAACCATTCACAGTCAGTATTGCTGGCGACATTGTTCCATAGGTGGACCGATCAATACGTGGACCGATCAATACGTGGACAGATCAAGTTTCAGGCAATTAGGATAGAGCAGCATGATCTACCACGGTGCGAAGTCGTAGGACTGTTCTAACTCCTTTGGGCAGAATTGCGAAAAGCGGCTTACTTCAGTCGCGTTTCAGTTGCGTTGGAGAGGGGCGATCGCACTCAAATCGCTGAAGCGTCTGACCTTGCCGTTGTCGCTGTCCTACGGCACCCATTCGATGATTTGACCTCCAAGCCATTGAACCCCTGCTTTATTATCATTTGACCGGAGACTGAATGGATGACCAATCTCCCTACATTGGATACCAATCTGGTTGACTGTCAGATCCTAGTGGTGGATGATACCCCTGCCAATTTAGAAGTCATCACAGATATCCTCCTTGCCAACGATTACAACGTATTGGCTGTGATCAGTGGCAAGCGGGCCATTAAGCAATTGCAGTACAATTGTCCCTCACTGATTTTGCTGGATATTCAGATGCCGGGGATGGATGGCTTTGAGACCTGTGAATTCATCAAGGCTAATCCTAAAACCGCCCATATTCCCATCATTTTCCTCACGGCCCAGTCCGATCCCGATAGTATCGTCAAAGGGTTTGCCCTAGGGGCTGTGGACTATATCACCAAGCCCTTTCGAGAAGAGGAATTGCTGGCACGGGTGCAAACCCATCTCAAGCTGCGCCTCCTTACGGAGCAGCTTGAAGATCTGGTGAGTCATCGCACGGCTGAGCTAAGGCTGGCCCTCGAACAAGTCCATCGGGCTAAACTGCTGCTGATTCAGCAAGAAAAAATGTCGGCCCTCGGTAGTTTGGTGGCGGAGGTGGCCCATGAAGTGAATAATCCCGTTGGGTTTATCAATGGTAGTATCCACACGGCTAAGCATTATCTTCAGGATTTTTTGGACTATTTAAGGCTGTATCAACAGTGCTATCCCTCCACCCATCCAGTCCTGTCCCAAAAGGCGGAGGAAATTGAACTGGGCTATTTGCTCGATGATTTTCCTGTCATGCTCAATTCCATGCAAATGGCGTGCGATCGCATCATCTCCATCACCACGAACCTTCGCACCTTTGCCCGCACCGATACCACCAAAGTGCCTGTGAACCTCAATGACAGTTTGGATAGTAGCTTATTGATGTTGAAATATCGGCTGAAAGCTAATGAGTGCCGTCCTGGAATTGATGTGGTGAAACAGTACCATCCCTTGCCACCGTGTGTTTGCTTTCCCAATCAAATCAACCAGGTGTTCATGAATATTCTGGCGAATGCGATTGATGTTTTTGATGAAATGGTGGCGCAGTGCTCCTATGACGATTTAGAATCGAGTCCTCAGGTCATTACGATTCAAACCCAGTGTTTACAGCAGCCCACCGTTATTGAGATCAAGATTGGCAACAATGGTAAGGGGATGACTCCTGAGGTTGCCGCTAAAGTATTTGATTATTTATTTACGACTAAAGGGTCTGGCAAAGGGACAGGATTAGGGTTGGCGATCGCCTACCAAATCGTCACCGAAACGCATACCGGGGAAATTACGGTGGACTCATCACCGGACAAGGGCACGGTGTTTACCATTCGATTGCCCTACTAGGCGATCAGCCTACCCTATGCGGCGATTAAGACAACGGCGGCGATCGCCAACCCCACCCCCATTCCCTGCCTCAAGGTCAGTGGTTCGTCTAAAACCAAGGTGCCGAAGATAATACTGATAACTGGATACAGGGCTACCATGATCGAAACGAGCGACAGTGAGCCTTGAGAGAGCGCCATTAAAAAGAAGAACAGGGCAAAGTACTGGAGTACCCCGGTTAACAGCGCTAATCCCACACCCTGCGGTTGCAGACTCCACGGCATCGGGGTCAGCGTTGCCACCAGGATAAAGGTAATGGCTTCCCCAAAAATGACGTATAGTAGGGCGACTTTGGGGTCAATGTACTGGATGGAGAGCTTGTTAGTAATGGTCCACAAGCCGTAACAGACGAGGGAACTAATGGCTGATAAGGCCCAAATTGGCATAGTAGTGATGACTAATTTTCAATAAGCTTGACTTCGAGAGCAACCCTAGTCAAGGGTTTATCGCTAAATTTGATGGAAATTCTGGCACCCAAACCGGGCTGACCCCGTTGGGTGGCAGCGACTCCGATGCCGTTACTGACTTAATAATCGGGCAATGTCTACGTTACGGGGGATACCAGTGGCAGTTGATGCTAGCGATAACCTCTATTTGTGGGGCAAACCTTTGGCGACTTTGAAGGCAGTGGCGCACATCAAGGGCTATTGGATGCCGCTGTCCTCAAAAATCCCAGTGCCTGATGAGATAGAAGGGTCACTATATTACGTTCTTTGAAGTTTCTGTTGGATTTGCAAAAACGAGTTGAACCACTGCTGTAGACTGTGATCACTTGGAGAATGCGTGTCTTTTAGTCCAGGCTTGGGTATTACCCGATAGTCATCTGTTCACTGATTTAGATCATATCGTTTGGATAGGAGTCACTATTCAATGTCTCATTCTGTCAAAATCTATGACACCTGCATCGGCTGCACACAGTGCGTTCGTGCCTGTCCTCTAGACGTTCTCGAAATGGTTCCTTGGGACGGTTGTAAGGCAGGGCAAATTGCGTCCTCCCCCCGTACCGAAGACTGTATTGGTTGCAAGCGTTGCGAAACGGCTTGCCCCACTGATTTCCTCAGTGTTCGGGTTTATCTAGGTGCAGAAACCACTCGGAGCATGGGCTTGGCATACTAGAAAATGATATTGCCTGTCATGGTTGTTTGAAATCGGACCTTAATCGAGTTCAGCAATTGTGAGGAATCATAATATTTCTAGATAGTCAGACATTTATTATTAGGGGGGGCATCTGTCCCCTCTATTTTTATGGGTCTAGTCTTTTGCCCTTCGGAGAGTTGTAGCGGTTCTCCCCCTAGGGGGGGCAAATCATCTGTCCCGCCGCAAACCCGTTAATTACAACCATGAACTACAACCGTTAATTACTTCGAGGTAAAGCGCCATATTCCGTTCCAGTCATGGGGTTGACCAACTGAGAGATAGTCGTCGATTTGGTGGAGGAAGCATTGGGCTGGTTTGTCGTGGGGATGTACCGCAATTACCCGTTCAAAGGCTGCTTTGGCGGCGGTCAAAGTGCCATCCCGATAAAATCGCACCCCGTCGTTAAAGTCAGTTAAGGTTTGCTGTTTGAGGTGGCGATCGCTCTCCTCCTCCACATCGATCACCTCATAAATACTAATGGGTTCCCTGCGACCCTTGACAATGGCCTCGCCTAAAAAACGTAACTGATAATGGCTCGGATCGCTTAAATTCTCCACCACTTGCCCTGTAATCAAGAAGGACACCCCGTAAAATTTAGTTAATCCTTCTAGGCGTGCCGTTAAATTGACCGTATCGGAGATCGCATCGGCTTGCATTCGGTGCTGTTCGCCAATAATGCCTACCATCATGTAGCCCACATGGAGACCAATGCCGATGTGGATCGGGGTTTCGCCTTGACTGATGCGGCGACGGTTGTAAATATCGAGGGCATGGAACGTATCAATCCCGGCATTGATGGCGCTGTCCGCTGAATAGGGAAATACGGCCATGGTGCCATCACCGAGAAATTTGATAATCAAACCGTCATGGGTCCGCACGGCTGGAGCCACTTCGGCTAAATAATCATTGACCAGGCTGAAGGTTTCCCGTGGGGTCATATTTTCTGAAAGGGAGGTAAATCCCCGAATATCGGAAAACATCACAGGCATTTCTCGACTAACATGGTCGCCTAAACGGATACTATGGATATCTTTCTTGTCGAGAACATCAAGATATTCCGGTGGGAAAAAACGGGCAAAGGAATCTTTTTGTTGTTCTAAATCTCGGAATGAGTGTCGCAGTTGCCGTGCCATGTCGTTGAAGGATTGGGCTAGTTCCCCCACCTCATCGGATCGCTGCAACACAAAGGTTTGATTCCAAGCTCCCCTGGCTAGATTCTTGGCGGCGTTATTCAAAAATAAAATCGGCTGGATAATCCACTGGGCGGTGCGGATGCTGATGCCAATGGCGATCGCCAACGCCACTCCACACAAAATCAGGGTAATGACCGTATTGTGGTTAATTTGGGCGCTGGTGGTGGCCTGGGGAATGACCGAAACAATCAGCCAGTCCAACCCCTGTTGATCGCTCCAGGGAATCAGACGTAGGTAATGGCGATCGCTTCCCAAGGTTGCCTGGATCGACTGGGGTGAGGACATAAAGTTGAGTCCATCCAGGTCTGTCGCCAGATAGGTCGCCGTTTCCCGGATCAGGGGTTGATCGCTGGCGATCGCCTGGATCGGCACGATTTCCCCATTTACCTTGGTAAAGGGAGGCGTGGGGAACGCACTAGCGATTAGCCCCCCCGTGGATCGTTCCATAATAAAAATCTGGCCGGGGGTATCGGCTACCACGTCCGCCAAAAACTGATTGAGATGGGATAGGGCGAAGTCTGCCCCTAACACCCCCACCAATGTGTCAGGGTTACTCGGATCTTGGTAAATGGGATAATTGACCGAAATAACGTAACTCTCCGGTTGATCCGGGCGCTGGGACAGTTCACTCCAGATCGGTTCCCCCGCCGCCACCGCCGCCCTATATCCCTCACCTGTGCGAGGATCATCCATGGAGGTACTGCGTAATTGGGTGCGATCGCCGTTGGCATCTAAGCGATATTTTTGCCGTTGCCCCAGGGCCGCTGGGGAAATTTCCTCGGCGTAGAACGAGCCATCATCATCCCGCCCCACCCCCATAAAATGACCGTCTACATCGGTAAAATTCAGATAACTCACTCTATCCGACAACACTAATTGCTGGTGAAAAGTGTGACGCATCTGATCCATGTCTTCCACCTCCAACCAGCCCGACTCGTAGGCTTGTTGGTTCAACTGGACAATGGTTTTGGGATCTTGGAGGGAATCGTCCAGGTGCTGACGGATGCGATCGCCCATTTCCGTTTGCCAAGCTTCCAGTAATACCCCCGTGGTCGCTTGCCCGTGGCGAAACGATAGATATCCCACCACCGTCGTCGCTAGAACCATTTGGACAATGAACGGTACCGTAATCACCCACCGAATGGAGACATTGCTTAGCCAGCGAGACAGAGGACCGACGGATTTAAACTCAACGGGTTTTAGGTGAGTGGTTGTGAGGGGATTGAGCAGTGAGTACATGGCCCGATTCCGCCAGTGGGGATTGGGCGGGTCCGCATAGTCCCCCTCCCTCACCTCGATCGTTGCGTGTTTTTTTCCTAGACGGTGATTGCCCCCCTGGTTAGAATCAGTTGATTGGTTTGATTTAAATAATTGCCATCCCATAACCGCAAAACACCTGGGTAATATTAATCTGCATCACACCAAATGTGATGTCGGAAATATCAAGAATGTTCGAAAACAGGAACCTGAAAAAACACCAATCACTGGTACGGTTCACTGATCAAGAATGGAATGGATGCGCCTGATGGTCTGGGTAATAGTCTAACCTGTTGGGAATTTCTCTGGTGTGGTGCGGTCCTGAATATCCCAGAATGTTCTCATTCTCCCTCGCGCAAGCTGCCCAAAAACAAACGGTGACAGTTCTTACCCCACACTGTCACCGTGAACCTTTGGTTATGTGAATAATTTGTGAATAATTTTTACGGTTGTAGCGATGGCCCTAGAAACGCTCTAGTCTGCTGAGATGCGGACTGCATCGGGCAGACTAGGTGCCTTAAGCGATCGCTCAGGGAGTGTATAGGCGCTGGGAAAAGGATACAGGTGCGGCCTGTCCCGTTGATTCGTTATAGCCAGGGGATGAGTAGGTCTGGGGTTGCTCAGTGTAGTGGCGCACAATAATCGTGTCCCGGAGTTCAGGGTTGAACCACAAAATACCGTTAAAGATGAGTAGACCTAAAACAGCAAGCACCACTACAACAAAAGCCACCTGTTCAATCACCGTCTTTAAGCCTTGAAAATTAAAGCTGGTGAGCCGACTAACGGCTCGTGACCACTGAGCATCATCTATTTCAGCCAATATTTTAGTTGGGTTCAGATGCAATAGCTTAGTGAGAGGGGGCATTGGTGTGGAGTGGGTTTTGCTACCAGAGACATGCAACAAAGACATGAAGAATTCAGCGTTAAATTTCATCGCAGTAGTCTCCCTTTGGTAAATAAAGTGTCCAATATTATATCAGCCTCAAAATAGGGGTCTTGACCTTCAATCTATGGCCTACGCTCAACCGCTAAGTCCCTCGATTCAGGCCCTCGATTCAGGCCCCCTGTCTCAGCGGTGAACAGGGGCATTGAATGCTCAGATGGTAAAGCATCAGGCCACCGAACGTTTTGGACTAGGGCTGATTGTAAAGCATACTATTTCTATAGTAGAGCGCATTCTGGTGCTCTAATCGATTGATGTAAACAATGTCAAATAATATCTATTAACAGTAATGAATTTCTATCGGACCTTAGCGGTATATTGCGAAAAATCACAGTTTGCCGGATGGGGATGGGGGGATGGCCTGGGGTCAGGCTGGAATGGCGGCGCGATCGCTCCTGATCTGCCAGCAAGAAAAGGAGAGTCCTGCTAAAATCCAATCTAAGATTAGTATTAATTAACAATAGTGGTTCTTTAGTGGTTCTTTAACCCCGGTTTTATCGGGGTGTGGCTTCTCTATAACCTCTTCCGCAAGCTGTTTTTCCCTGTAACTACCCATGAGCGATACGATCCTTACTGTACGTGACCTGTCTGTTCAGTTTTGTAGCGGTTCCCGTGTGGTGAATGCGGTAGAGGGGGTGTCGTTTGAGGTCAAGCGTGGCCAAACCTTGGGGATTGTGGGAGAGTCGGGGTCCGGTAAGTCGGTTACATCCTTAGCCATTATGGGATTGGTCCCCTGTCCGCCCGGAAGAATTACCAGCGGAGAGATTATTTTTCGCCACTGGCCGGAAGGCGATCGCGCCCACCCGTCCTCTGCCACTCAAGCGCCCACAGACGTTAATTTACGCCAACTGCCTGCCAAAATGATGCAGCAGTATCGGGGGGGGCAGATGTCGATGATTTTTCAGGAACCGATGAGTTCCCTCAACCCGGTTTACACTTGTGGTTATCAACTCATTGAGGCGATTCGCCAACATCAGCCCATTTCTAAGACTGAGGCCGAGGACCAGGCGATCGCCCTCCTGCAAGAAGTGAAGTTACTCCCCAGCGATGCGGAACTCCTGGCGGAATGCGGCTGGCCCCCTCAGCCGCCCCTGGGTGAGCCGGATCATTCCTTGGTGGCCCCTAGAGTTGAAAGCAGCCAGGTGAATGGTACGCAGGCGAATGGCACCAGTCCGGCTTCAGGGGATGATCAACAGGCAGACAGTGACCTTGGCAACGATAGGGTTAATGGTTTGGTCAAGGGGGGTCGCTCAGTCTTTGTGGGAACGCAGGTGGAGGCCGATCGCTATGTGCGGCGGCGCAAGCAACTCATGTTGGACCGTTATCCCCATGAGCTATCGGGGGGGCAACTCCAGCGGGTGATGATTGCCATGGCGATTTCCTGCAATCCCACATTGTTGATTGCGGATGAGCCGACAACGGCCTTGGATGTGACGGTACAAGCGGCTATTTTGAATCTGCTACGGGAGTTGCGCGATCGCCGAGGCATGGCCATGGTGTTTATCACCCACGACCTCAGTATTATTGCGGAAATTGCGGACACCGTGACGGTGATGTATCAGGGAAAGGTGGTGGAATCCGGTTCAGTCCAACAAATTTTTGCGGACCCCCAACATCCTTACACCAGGGGATTACTCACCTGTCGGCCCCGGCCCGACCAACGGCTCAAATGTCTGCCCACCGTGGCTGACTTTATGGCGGCCAGTCAAGGTTTGGGGAATGAACCCACCAACCCTACCCCTGCTTCCCCCTCCATGGATGAAGTATTCCAAAATCCCCTCACCGTGAGCGTATCTGCGATGAAGGAGCGGTTGGAGGAATTGCAACAGCAGCCTCCCCTGTTGTCTGTGCGTAATTTACAGGTCGGGTTCCCGGTGAAAGGGGTGTTTGGTCAGGTGGAACGCTATGTAATGGCGGTGAATGGGGTGTCCTTTGATGTCCATCCGGGGGAAACTCTGGGCCTGGTGGGGGAATCTGGTTGTGGTAAAAGTACATTGGCCTCTACCCTGTTGCAATTAATTGCACCCATGGGGGGTAAGGTGATTTTTGATGGCCATGATATTACCCAATTAACCGCTAGGGAATTGCGATCGCTCCGCAAGGAAATGCAGATCATTTTCCAAGACCCGTTCAGTTCCCTGGACCCGCGTATGTCCGTGGGTAAAGCCATTTTGGAACCGCTGAAAATCCACAAGCAGGGGGGCACACGGCGACAACAACGGTTACGGGTGGCTGAACTGATGGAGCGGGTGGGGCTTGATCCCAACTGTATCGATCGCTATCCCCACGAGTTTTCCGGTGGTCAACGGCAGCGCATTTGTATTGCCCGTGCCCTGGCCCTCAATCCTAAATTTATCATTTGCGATGAGTCGGTATCGGCCTTGGATGTGTCGGTGCAGGCCCAGGTACTTAACCTACTCAAAGGGTTACAGGAAGAATTTGGGTTAACCTATATTTTTATTTCCCATGACCTGAGTGTGGTCAAGTTCATGAGCGATCGCATCATGGTGATGAATCGGGGCAAAGTTGAAGAAATTGGTCCCGCCGATGACATTTACGATCAGCCCCAAACGGCTTATACCAAAGAGCTGATTGCCGCCATTCCCAAATGTACCTTAGAGCAAATCGAATTTCGCCAAGCGGAGCGGCAGAATGCCCTGCGAGCCTCATAACAATCCTCTGTCATCTAACACCCTATTTCCCAGTTCTATGAACCCTACTCTCACGAAGTTTGGCGATCGCATGTCTCGACCCAGCGGCGTGCGGGCAATTATGGCGGATATTATTACCACCCTTAAAACGGGCAAAGATCGGGATTTTATCAATCTCAGCGCTGGCAATCCAGTGATTTTGCCGGAAGTGGAGCAATTATGGCGGGATTGTACGTCAGACTTGCTGGCGAGTGCCGAGTATGGCGAGGTGGTGTGTCGCTATGGCGCAACCCGTGGCTATGGTCCCCTAATTGACGCGGTTGTGAGGGATTTGAATCAGCGCTTGGGGCTATTGGGGACATCGATGGAACTGAGCGATCGCCATATCCTGATTACCCCTAGCAGCCAGTCCCTTTATTTTCTAGCGGCCAACGCCTTTGGGGGCTACACCGATGCCGGAGTGCTCAAACGAACCGTGTTGCCCCTTAGCCCAGATTACACAGGCTATGGGGATGTGCCACTGTACGCAGAATCTTTGCTAGCCTATCGTCCCAATCTCAAGCTTGCTCCCGACCAACACCGCTTTAAGTACCAACCTAATTTTGATCAACTGGTGATTGACGACCACACTGGGCTGGTGATCTTCTCTCGACCCAGCAATCCCACAGGCAACGTCATCTCAGACGAGGATGTGCATCACATTGTCCAGTTGGCCGAACCTCATCACGTCCCTGTTTTTATCGACTCAGCCTATGCCTCCCCCTTTCCCGCGCTGAATTTTACGGACATGTCCCTAATTTTGGCTCCCAATGTCGTTCACTGTATGAGTTTGTCAAAGGCGGGTCTGCCCGGTGAGCGGGTGGGGATTGCGGTGGGCCACCCAGCGGTCATGCAAGTGCTGGAGGTATTTCTGACCAATCTGTGTCTCCATTCCTCCCGATATGGACAGGCGATCGCTGCCCGTGCCATTCGTTCGGGAGCATTGGCCGATATTTCCCTCCAGGTGATTCGCCCCCACTATCAAGCAAAACTAACGGTCCTCCAACACACCTTAGATCAAGTGATGCCTTCGGATATTCCCTGGTTTTTGCATCTGGGTGAAGGATCAATCTTTGCTTGGATTTGGCTCCAGGATTTGCCGATTACCGATTGGGACTTCTACCAAATGCTGAAAACTGTAGACGTGTTAATCGTTCCTGGTCACTCCTTTTTCCCCGGTTTGCCAGAGGAGTGGGAACATACCCACCAATGTTTTCGGATTAGCTTGACGGATACCAAGGAACGGATTGCCATCGCCATGGAGCGCTTTGCTCAGATGGTGAAACAGGTTTATGCGGTGGGATAATATCTTCGCCAGTGGCGATCCGTTGGAGATTAAACGAGTCGTGCTAGAAGCCACTGGAAGATTAGAACGATTGGTGGTGTCTCACTTGCATTCCCTAGACATCCCTGTGAGTTTGGCCAATCCCCGTCGGGTGAGAGCCTATGGAATTTCATTAGGTCGAGCCAAAACAGATGCGCTCGATGCCAAGTTGCTAGCCGAGTTTGGTCGCTCAGCCCAATTCCCTCGCTCGGTGATTCTGGATGCCTCCAGCCAGGAATGAGGGGATAGGGTGCGACAGCGACGGCAATCAGTCGAAATGCGAGTGGCGGAATCCAATCGCTTAGCACGGGAACCCCAGACGATTCGAGCGGATGTTCAATCGCATATCGACGAGTTGAACCACCGTATTGACCGACTAGAGCAGAGCATTGAGCAACGGGTTACTCAGCCCTATTGGCAACACAAACGGAGGATTGTATGCTCCTTCAAAGGGGTGGGTCCAGTGACTGCATCGGTGTGTTTGTCTGAACTACCCGAATTGGGACAGCTATCGCACCAGCAAATGGCTCGATTAGTGGGGGTGTCCCCGATGAATCGTGATAGTGGCCAATATCGGGGGCATCGAATGATTCAAGGATATATCCTTGACATTCAAGACAGTCGCTACGCTCTAATCGAGAATGGGTTAAGCGGATGAGACAGAAGCACATCGAATTCGCGTTATCCTGGCTAGTATCACCCTTTTGATTGAGTCTGATTTCCCTAGTCATGCTAATCCCTCTCAACCGTGCAACTTTTGAACAATTGGTGCCCCTAGCGGCCACCGGAGCACAATACCGCTATCTCTGGGGCACATTTTCTGACTTTCTCCGACGGCTCCTGGTTTCCTTTGCCGCCGTGATTGTCATCATCGTTATTGGCTACTTTTTAGGGGAAGACCTTGGCCCAGCTTTCCAGCTCATTTTTGGGATTTTGGCGGGCTGCTATTGGCTGTGGGTACCCATTTTTTTAGCCGCTAAAACCAATTGGGACTATCGTCGCTACCAGTACAGCGGATTTTGGCGGGGGGAAGTGTTGGATAAGTTTGTCACCGATGAGGTGGTCAGCACCGGGGAACAGGTGAATAAGCGGGGCGAGTTGGTGGTGACGCAAAACCGAGAAAAGCGGCTTAATCTAGACGTTGGGGACGAAACTGGCTTTACCATCCGGGTTAATGTCCCCTATAAACGCAATCATCAAGGGATTCGACCGGGTGATGTAGCGGAAATGGTGGTGGTGTCCACACGCCCCGATTTGGGCCGTTTAGCCAAGTTGTCTGACGTGTATGTCCGAGACAGCGCCGTGTGGGTCAGCAACTATCCCTATGTGCAACGGGCGGCTTTTTTGGATGTGGAAAAACGGCTCGAAGTAGGGGGGGCTGAACCACCTCGCATTGATCGTCGCATTGATCCCCGCGATCGCTACCCCGATGCTCCCTACCCGAACGATTACCCTGAGGATCGCTACCCCAATGATTACCCCGATGCTCCCTATCCTGACGATGATCGCGACGATCGTTACGATGGTGGACGCTATCCTGACGCTGGTGATGACGATGGCCAATATCCAGATGTTCGATATTCAACCGATCCCTATGGCCGTGATCCCTATCCCAATCCTAGACGCAGTGGGCGATCGCACCGCAGACCCCGTTAGGGTTAAGCTAACCCCCTTCAGCCCAGTTAGTTATACCTGCATCCTCATGGTCTGCCAATACTGCTGATATTGGGCCATGGCACTAGGTTCCAAGGGCTGCACAAATTCACTTTGGGCCATCACGTCAGCCGCCGGAATAAGTAAAGAATCATGGGTGAGGGCCGGGGGCAGGGTCAAGGCGGCATCCGGGGCAAGATTGGGGCCAAGAATCACGGGCGAGGCGGCATTGCTCAACAGCGAAAGCTGAATAACGGTCTCCGGTTGCCAGAAAAAGCTGATCCAATCCTGTAAAAGTTTGGCGCTGGATTGATCCGTCCCTGGGCTATTGGCCCCAGTCTCCGGTGTAGGCATAGCAGTCTGGCATGGCTGTACCCATAAATCCGCCGTGACCATCGTGCCCGACGCAGGCACAATGGCCTTAATCCGGGGGTCACGTTGCACCACAGGCAAAATGTCCATGGACCACCCCACTGCTACCCAAGTATCTTCCAAAAATAGCGGTTGCAGATAATTGTCCGAGCTATAAAATTTCACCTGTTGTTGCAATGCGGCTAAGCGCTGGGATAAATCCCGTACTGAGTCCAAATCAGGGGTATTCACCGACTGCCCTAGGGCCTTAAGCACCAAGCCCAATACCAATCGCTCATGGTCCGGTAAAGACAACCGCCGCTGAATCGGGGCATCCCAAAGACTATCCCAATCCGTGGGGGTCCACCCAGAGGCCGCTAGCTTATCGGTCCGATAGGCAATCATCAACTGCCCCCAGCGGTAGGGGGCAGCCCAAATTTCCCCAGCGGCATCCGGCATTCCTTGGCGATCGCGCCTGACTAATTGTTGAAAAAATGGCGGGAGGCGTTTCCATCCCGCTTGTTGGTCTAGCATCAGGGGTTGCAAGCTTTGGGCTTGAATGGCTGGAGCCAACCATCCATCCCCAATAGCGGCAAGATTGGGCAAAGAGGGTGGACGGGTCTCACGTTCACCCTTCCCTTTCTGGAGGTCTCGCAACTGATGGGCGAGCTGACTATCCGTGAACTGACTCACGGGTATGAGTTGGAGGTCGATGGACGATTGAAGTTGAGTCGTGACTTGTTTCAGTAAGGTGGCAGGAATTGAGGAGGCTAAAAATTCCACCACGAACTGAGGCGATCGCCCCCCCGCTCCACAGCCATGGATTAACTGGGTCAGGGCCAAACTGCCAAAACCCAGGAGGAGCGATCGCCGTCCCAATTGACCAGAACACTGGGGCATCACTACAGCTCTCTCACCTTTTCAACCTTACGGGTAAACAAGTCAGTGAAGAAGGTAATAATCCGCCGCTTGCGAGTTTTGATATTCACATTCACTCCCATCCCCGATTGCAGATTCACGGGCGCACCATCCACGGCAATAAACTGCTGTTCAAGGCGGATCTTCGCCGGAAAGCGGAAAAAGTTATAGACCTGATCCGGTGGCAAGGCATCATCCCCGACCCAAATCACCTCACCCTTCACATCCCTAAACTCATTAAAGGGAAAGGAATCAATTCGCACATCCACTTGGACCCCTAGGGGATATTCCACCGCGTTGGTCACTTCACGGATCAGGCGGATTTCCGTTTCCTCATCAACGGACCGATTCAGGGCTAAATTCAGATCATCGGTAAGACTTTGACTAAACAACGAGCCTTGCTTGCCCTGATCAAAAACTATTTCTCCCAAGTGATCAAAAATCCGAACATGATACTCATCATCAATTTTAGCCACGGCCACCCGATTATTTCCCTCGCTGGGCAACTCATCGGTGCTACTGGCAGAGATAACTTGGAGATCATATTCTTCCGATAGGGCTTTCTCTTCCATCGCCTTCAGCACAAAGCCCACATCCTGGTTAGTCAAAAAGACTTGGGCCACGAGGGCATCCCCTGGTACCACCTTCAACACAGGTTCCGCTGCATTGGGGTTGACCAACCCCTGCACTTGGGGTTGCACATCAAATACGACCCCATCAATCGGGGATATAATTTCTTGGTACTCCAACTGAGTTTGGGCCTGTTGAATTTGGGCCTCTAATTCCGCCAGACGGTTGTTATTCTCAATGATGCGGTTGTTGAGATCACTGGTGATCTGCTGCTTGCGATCAACAATGTTATTGAGTTGCGATCGCCCCTCTGCTTTAGCTGTCGCCACCACCCCCCGCTGTTGTTCCCGCGCCGCCAACAAGTCCGCTGTTAACGCCGACCGCTGCTGAGCTAAACTTTGTAACTCAGAGTAGCGGGCACCCAACTCATTTTCCCGGGCCAACAACTCACTTTTTTGCCGTTCCAGTTGGATAGGAGCTAGGGCACCATCCTCTTCCACCAACGGCTCAATTCTGGTGACAATATCCGCCTCAATTTGGCGACTTTGTTCCGCCACCTCAATCCGACTTTGCTCAATATTGATCCGCCCCTCAATCTGTTGCAATTGCAACTCCGAGCCACGAATTTGCTGGGAGATTTGAAAATACTGCTGCCACACCGCAAAGGATAACTCCTGAAGTTCTCCAGCATAGGCAGGCCGGACAGGTTGCACCCCAAGCTGCTCCAAATAGCCAATGTAGTTTCTAAACACCACTTCCCGCTGCTTCAATTCCCGCAATTCTAAGGTCAAATTGGCATAGAAGGGGAGGATGTCGAGCTGGGCCATCTCCTCCGGTGTGGGCAACTGTTGATTATTTAATTCAGCATTATAAAACTGATTTTCCCGTAACGTAGACTCATAGATGGCTACTAACGAAGCCAGTTCCGCCTCAGAAACCTTGGGATCAAGTCGAATCAGCGTTTCCCCTTGCTGGACGCGATCGCCATCTTCCACCAAAATTTCCTCAACTACGCCCCCCGCTGGGGCTTGCACTTCTTGCACCGCCCCTTCCGGCTCCAACTTTCCCGTGGCCGGAATCGCCTCATCCACCTTGAAGAGAAACGCCGCTAAGAGGCTAAAGCTAGTCACCCCCATAATGCCAATCATGATGGCCCGCGACCAATAGGAGGGTTGGCGCAAAATAATGGGCTGGTCAAAGGCATTTTGGGGGGCCATTTCATTGCCAGATGGGGGCTGTTTTTCCACCCCTGAAGCGGCATCTGGCGTTTGAAGCCCCACCCCACCCCTGGCTGCTGCCAGTTTAGCCCCCATACTACTGCCATTACCATTGGGGGAATTGGATGAGCCGTTGGTAGAGTTGGATCTAGGTTGGTCATTCATGGCTAAGTGGTTCTCTTGATCACGGTATTGGAGACAACGAACAAATGCGGGAAACAGGAAAATGATGGGTGATACTTAACGGAAAGGAATATTACGTTATTTCTCCTCCAGCCAGTTGGGATCAGGAGACTCCTTTGGTTCCCAAGCGGTGGGGACAATGGCCTACAGTTGGGCCTCCTGTTGCTGGAACAAACAGTAGTAGCGGCCCTGCAAATCCATCAATTCATCATGGGTGCCTTGTTCGACAATCGACCCTTTGTCCAGCATGATGATGGTGTCAGCATTCCGGATGGTGCTGAGGCGGTGGGTAATGAAGAAGACCGTGCGACCTTTGTACACTTCCGAGAGATTAATGCTGACCCGCCGCTCGGTGTCATAATCGAGGGCACTAGTGGCTTCATCCAGGATTAACATGCGGGGATTTTGTAGAATGGTACGGGCGATCGCAATCCGCTGTCGCTGCCCCCCCGAAAGCGAGGCTCCCCGTTCTCCCACACGAGTGTTGTAGCCATTGGGCAGTTCCATAATAAAATCGTGAGCGGCGGCGACTTTAGCCGCCTCAATAATTTGATCCGCCGAAGCATCGGGCAGGGTTAGGGCAATATTCTCTTGAATCGTTCCCTCAAATAGCAAACTATCCTGGGGCACAATGCCAATTTGCTGGCGGAGGGAGTAGAGTTCTACCTTACTGATATCATAGCCATCCACCAAAATCCGGCCACTTTCCAGGTTATATAAGCGGGGGAGCAACTTGGTAAATGTACTCTTGCCAGACCCACTTAATCCCACAATGCCCACATAGGTACCCGGTTCAAACTCGATACTGATGTTGCTCAACTGGGGTGGACCGCTAGTACCAAATCGGAAGGTAACGTTGTCGTACTGGACCCTCCCTTTCACCTCTGGCATGGGAATATTCTTGCGATCTTCGTCGCTAGCTTCTGGGGCCGCATCCACGATGTCACTCAAGCGCTCAATCGACAGGGCTGTTTCTTGGAAGTTTTGCCACAGTTGGGCCAGCCGCAGGAGAGGACTGGTGACGTAACCGGAAATAATCCGAAAGGCAATTAACTGACCGAGGGTTAGCTCACCCTGCAACACCAAGTAAGCCCCGACCCACAGCACCAGCAAACCAGAGAGTTTGTTGAGGAAGTTACTGGTGGAACTGGCTGCGGTGGAGGTCAACACGGTTTTAAAGCCAGCACTGACGTAACGGGCGTAGCGCTTTTGCCATTGCCAGCGCGATCGCAGCTCCATGTTTTGCGCCTTAATCGTCTGAATTCCCGACATAACTTCCACCAGGTAGGACTGGGTTTCTGCATTGCGCTCCGCCTTCACCCGCAACTGCTGCCGAATCAGGGGCGAAGCCACAAAGGCCAAAGCCACAAAGAGGGGAATGGTTGCCAACGAAACCAGGGTCAGAACCCAACTGTAGATAAACATCACCCCGATATAGATCACGGAGAATACCGCATCCAACACCACGGTTAGGGCCGTGCCCGTTAGAAAAGAGCGAATATTTTCCAACTCGTTGATGCGGGTGGAGAGTTCCCCCACCGGACGACGTTCAAAGTACCGTAAGGGCAGGCGCAGTAGGTGGTCAATAATTTCTGACCCCAAGGCCATGTCAATCCGGTTGGTAGTGTCCACAAACAAATAGGTTCGTAAACTGGTGAGCACTGCCTCAAAAATGGCAAGCACTAACAAAATGGTGCCTAGAACCTGCAAGGTATCAGCACTGTTTTGGTTAATCACCTTGTCAATAATCACCTGAACCATGAGGGGATTAGCCAAGGCAAAAAGCTGGACAAAGAAAGAGGCAATAAATACCTCAGTCAAGACGCGGCGATACTTGCGGAGGGATGGCAAAAACCAAGAAAGGCCAAAGCGTTTTTGGGGGGTATTTTCCGTGCGTTTGACCAGAAGAATCTGCGCCCGCCGGGAGCCATCTTCCTGGGTTTCACCCCAAGTCCGAGCAAATTCCTCGGTGGGCCGCTGGAATACGCCCATCTCCGGGCTACCCACAATTACATTCTGCTCATTGGCATCGTAGAGCACAACGATACTGTCATTCCAGCGAATTAAGGTGGGCACCTCCAGCCGCCCTAGGGCACTCACGGGGATGGCGGCTAACTGGGCCTGCAAGCCCATCAGTTCCGAGACAGCCCCACACAGCTCTAGGGATGCGCCACCGACGCGGGCTACCTGGGCCGTCAGAATCCGTTGGATATTATCGCGGCGGAAAGGCAAGTTAAGCTGTTTGGCCAACATTTGGAAGCAGGCAATGGTACCATCGATATCTCCTTTGCCCCGCACATAGGGAAAGTCGCTAGGGGATTTACGCTTGGATTGTTCCGTGACGTAAATCGGTTGTTTGAATTCAGAGGGGCGATCGGGGGCATCGGCAATGTCCAGTCCTCCTGGGGAAGCCGTATCCCTGACCCCCTCGTTGCTGCCATTTAGACCAATGCCTTCGGTGATGGTGGTCACATCTTCTAGGCCAGAGGCTGTGGTATCGACGGTGCGGGTCGGGGCATTTTGCAACACATCTTTGCGGATACCCACTAGTCGGGCGGGGTAGGAACCTGTCACTTGCCGTTTTTGCAGGGGGAGGGATGCATCTTCGGACCGGATAGGGCTACCCACTGGGGTGTTGGTGATGGCCCCGCCGCCACTGACAAACCAGAGGTGTTTGTCATCGGCGACGTTCAACCCGATGGGACCGGGGGGAATTCGCTTAATACTGGCACTCCTTTGCGCTCGGAGGGCTAGCTCTTTGAGGTCTACGTTACCGATGGCCCGACGATGAATTTCTTCCCCTAACAAATCAAAAATCTCGATTAAGGCGCATTTGTTGTGGAGGGCGTTGGCGATCGCCGT
>JAYKIC010000401.1:0-5503 GCA_035284985.1 Leptolyngbyaceae cyanobacterium | reverse complement strand
TTTGCGCTCGGAGGGCTAGCTCTTTGAGGTCTACGTTACCGATGGCCCGACGATGAATTTCTTCCCCTAACAAATCAAAAATCTCGATTAAGGCGCATTTGTTGTGGAGGGCGTTGGCGATCGCCGTGTCTCCTTGAATCAGCGTCAGAAATTCCAAGGCAGGGAGCGTCAGGCAAATAGTTTCCGTGGAGGCGATCGCGGTTTCACAGGCTACCCCCCGCACCAAGCCGACCCAACCTAACACGGCCCCAGGTTGCAGCAATTGCAACGTAATCGGCTTATCGGTGCGGGGATCATAGCCCAACAAACGGGCTTGCCCTTCATAAACAATTGCCACTTGGTCCGGCATTTTATCCCGAACACAGATAGCTTGCCCCATGCGATAGCGCAACAACTTCACCTTCTGAGATAAGTCCTGAAGGGTCGCTGAAGGTAGTTGGTCAAACGGGGGCACGCTGGTGAGAAAATCTTGAATGGTAACGCGGGTATAAGTCATGGGCTATCTAAGTCAGGGCGTTAGAACAAATAAACAGATTGGGTTGAAACCGATCAGAAGATAGGACGAGGATGATGGAATTGAAATGGATTATGAGCCTAACTAGCCACCGCTATATCAGGATGCGGCGCGATCGCGTTCTCATCAGTATGATATCCGCCATCGCCGATGTCTAATCATAAAAAATGTTTGAACTATGCCTATGGTTATGGCGATGTTCAGTTTTTTTTGTCAGCCAGAATTATGTAGCGGCATCAGGGGTAGACGCATTCACATTGATAGTCGTCGCTATTCCATTACGCTTTAGCCCAGGGTCAGCCTCCGTTTCCGGTGACTCAAGCCTAGGATTGGCGTGGGCAAAAACCGCATCCACCGCCTGCATTTTTTCCTGCAACCACATCTTAAACTGTTCTTCCAGTAAACGCTGACGCATGGCATCATCCATTTGGCAAGGAATAAACCGTTCTAGACGGACAATCACCATCCATTCTCCGACGCGGGTGGGCGGCGACAGTTCCCCAGGCTGACTGCGAGCTAAAATCGCCGCCAAAGACTGGTGCGGCACACTCAGTTCTACTGGGCCAATCAGACCATCGGTATCGGCTTCTGGCCCTTGGGAATATTCCCTGGCTAATTCGGCAAACGTCTGTTCACCATCGTTAATCCGAAAATAGATTTCTTGGGCAATCCCCACATCCTTGGTACGAATCAGGGAGTAAATCACCTTATCCAAGCTCCCTTTGCGCTCAAGAAAGTAGGACTCGACCTTTGGCCCCCAGGTAGCTTGCTTATACTTATTAATCCGAAGGCTACGGGCGGCCAACGCTTCAAGCTGACTTTGGGTCATCCCGTAGAGCTTGAGCCATTTCTGCCGAGCGTCGTCCTCCGTGATTTGATTTTGAGCATAGAATTGATTGCAAGCGTCGTTTTGCTCTTCTGGTGTACATTCGATGTCAGCGATCGCCTCATCAATAATGAGTTCCTGCAAAAACTTGGGTAACATCTGATACCCTGCCATCAAGGGCAGCACCTCATCCGCCGTAATTTCGCGATTTCCAATCTTTAACACCACAGCCATCCAACAGGCCCCTTAATTTATTCTTAACGTCACTGACAAGTACCGCCTCAATCCTCTCCTATCCATCCCAATAAGTCAAAACGCCTTATCTCCCAAATGCCTAGAGCTTAGCATCATCCCCCACGGATCGTTCGATGACTTCATAATGGTAAACCAGCCCTTCCCAGACTCTTACTCGGTTTCTAGCCAATCCCCGTGATGCGTTATAAATTTTCACAAAGAGCAATCAAGTCCGCCAGGGTCTCTAGGATTGAATTCTAGTCTCGAATATTGCCCCGAAGAGATTTGAGTTGCGATCGCCGTGCCTTACTATCCAATCGCTTTTTCGTGGCCTTACGAGAAGGCTTCGTCGGTTTACGTTTCTTAGGCACAACTGTTACCGTTTGGATCAACTGTTTGAGCCGTTGCAGGGCATCCTCTCGATTTTGCTCTTGGGTGCGGTGTTGTTGAGCTTTGATAATCACGATGCCATCTTTGCTAATCCGCTGATCCCGCCGATTTAGGAGCCGCTCTTTGTACAGAGGAGATAAGGAAGAGGCTTGGATATCAAACCGCAGGTGGATAGCAGTGGCAACTTTGTTGACATTTTGACCGCCCGATCCCTGGGATCGAATCGCACTCAGTTCAATTTCGCTGAGGGGAATGGCCGTTCGCGGGGTAATTTGTAACATGGCGATCGCCTCCTTCATATCCCTTGATTCCGCTCCTACCATTGAAGCAATGTACCCTCAGTTAAGCCCCCCTCATTGCCCACCCTAACGCGATGGCCCACCGCTATATTCTATTATCACTTGTAGTCCCCACCCACTCACCCACTCACTCACCCCATGACCCCACCCATCAAAACCATCACCCGCCCGATCGCCATCGCCAAAGTCCTCGTGTCCGTCTACTACGCCTACATGGTGGAATACCGTGCCGAACTTTTATTTTGGGTGATGTCCGGCAGTCTGCCGCTCATTCTCATGGGCGTGTGGAGCCAAGCCGCTGCTAGTGGAAATTTCGGCCTTTCTTCGTTGGCCGTCACCCGCTACTTTCTCGCAGTCTTTTTTGTCCGACAATTTAGCGTCGTTTGGGTGATTTGGGAATTTGAGCGTCAGGTGGTCGAAGGACGGCTATCGCCCAAACTGCTACAACCGCTCGATCCAGCATGGCATCACTTTGCGGAACATTTGAGCGAACGCTTAGCCCGTGCCCCCTTTGTGGTGCTGTTGCTGGGTTGTTTTTTCCTCCTCTACCCCGATGCCCTGTGGCTACCGGATCTATGGCATGGATTACTGGCCGTAGTGGTTATTTTTCTGGCCTTTGCCTTCCGCTTCCTGATCCAATACACCCTAGCCCTCCTGGCTTTTTGGACCGAACGCGCCCATGCCATTGAGAATTTCTGGTTGCTGTTTTACCTGTTTCTGTCTGGCATGGTTGCCCCCCTAGAATTATTCCCCCCAGCGGTCCGGAATGTGGTGCTATGGTTGCCCTTCCCCTACTTCATTCATTTTCCCGCCAGTCTATTGGTGGGTTGGCCCACGGATATTCCCCGAAGCTTGGGGGTGATGTGCCTATGGGGGATCATTTTTTGGGGTCTGAATCGCTGGCTGTGGCGACGGGGGCTACGTCACTACTCTGGCATGGGAGCATGAGCGATCGCCCTAGGCAGGGGGAAACATCCACCCTAGCCTTTTCTTAGACCGCTTTAGTGGCTTGGGCCACAGCAGGATTGGGCTGGGGTTGGAATTGGAAGACAGAATACACCACGTCTCGGCGGATATTGGTCATCATTTCCAGGAACAGTTCATAGCCTTCGCTCTTGTACTCAATCAACGGATCTTTCTGACCATAACCCCGTAAACCCACGGATTCCCGTAGGGCATCCATGCGCTGCAAGTGTTCCCGCCACAACGTATCTAACCGTTGCAAAATAAAGAATCGCTCCGCCTGACGCATCAAACCGGGCTGGATTTGCTCCACCTGCACTTCCTTCAGGTCATAGGCGATCCGAACTTGCTCATACAAGAAAGTTTTCATCTCGCTCATCGTTAAATCATCCAGATGGTCAGGCTCTAGATCCTGGAGTAAGTAAACAAATTCTTTGGTGGTATTAACCAATTTGTCTAGCTTCCACTCTTCGGGAGGGAGTTCCGGGTTCACGTAAGCTTCCACAATGTCGTCCATGGTCCGCTCGGCGTAGCCAATCACCTGTTCCTTCAGTTCCAGGCCCTCTAGAACTCGGCGGCGTTCCGCATAGATGGCTTTACGCTGGTTATTCATCACCTCGTCGTACTCAAATACCTGCTTTCGCATGTCGTAATAATAGGTTTCTACTTTCTTCTGGGCACCTTCGAGGGAACGGGTGAGGATGCCGGATTCAATGGGCATATCTTCTTCAACCCGGAAGGCGTTCATCAGCCCAGCCACGCGATCGCCTCCAAAAATTCGCAACAGATTATCTTCCAAACTAAGGAAAAATCGGGTTGAACCGGGGTCGCCTTGTCGTCCCGCCCGCCCCCGTAACTGGTTATCCACCCGGCGAGATTCGTGGCGCTCCGTCCCGATAACATGCAGACCACCCAACTCTACAACCTGCTCATGCTCAGCATCGGTGAGGGTTTCGTATTCCGCCTTAATTTGGTTATAGGCTTCCCTCAGCTTTTGCACCACGGGATCATCCGTGGGCGCTTTCTCGGCGGCGATCGCCACCTTATCCTCCGCTTGTAATTCTTCCAGGGAGCGATCGCCATACTCACTCACCGCAAAATCCACCGCATCTTTCAACAAGGTTTCAGTTTCCATGGATAGCTCGGTGGGGAAAATACTAGGGGCAACCTTCCAGGTTTTCACCTTCTTCGTGCCATCGCCAAATCCCTTGGCCCCCTTCTTTTTCCGAGCCGCCCCCGGCACTTTGGCGGTTGCAACCGAACTATCATCCTCCGGTCTCACCAACCGAGGCATGAAATATTCCCGCACCTTCAATCGGGCCATATACTCAGCGTTACCACCGAGAATAATGTCCGTACCCCGTCCAGCCATATTTGTAGCAATGGTCACAGACCCTTTCCGGCCAGCCTGGGCCACAATTTCCGACTCTCGCTCCACATTCTCAGGTTTTGCATTGAGCAAATTGTGGGGCACTGATAATTGGCTCAGAAGGGACGACAATAGCTCCGATTTCTCAACGCTGGTGGTTCCCACTAGAACCGGACGACCGAGTTCGTGCATGTCAGCACAGTCCTGGGCGATCGCTCTCCACTTCGCCGCTTCAGTCTTGTAAACCACGTCAGACTGATCCGCCCGTTGCGTCGGACGATTGGTGGGCACCACCGTCACTTCCAGTTCGTAAATTTTCTCAAACTCCGCTTCCTCTGTCTTAGCCGTTCCGGTCATCCCCGCCAGCTTGTCATACAGCAAGAAGAAATTCTGATAGGTAATGGTGGCTAACGTCTGGGTTTCCGGCTGGATCTCCAGATCTTCCTTGGCTTCAATGGCTTGGTGCAGACCATCACTCCACCGCCGCCCCTGCATTACCCGGCCCGTAAACTCGTCCACAATCACCACTTCCCCATCCCGGACGATGTAGTTCACGTCCTTGATAAAGAGTTCCTTAGCCTTAACCGCGTTGAAAATATAGTGTGCCCAGGGATCTTCAGGATTAAACAGGTCTGTGACTCCCAGCATTTGCTCAGCAACCACATAACCTTCGTCCGCTAGCAACACATTACGAGCCTTTTCATCGACTTCATAATGACCCTTTTCGTCATCCTCATCCTCTTGTTTAACGAGGACAGCAGCCACCTCTGCCGCTCTGGTGTACTTCTCGCTGGGACGTTCCACTTGACCCGAAATGATCAGCGGGGTACGGGCTTCATCAATCAGAACCGAATCCACCTCATCAATGATGCAAAAATTAAACGGACGTTGCACCACCTCTTCGATGG
>JAYKIC010000400.1:0-9872 GCA_035284985.1 Leptolyngbyaceae cyanobacterium | reverse complement strand
GTTTTGTAGCCCATGTCCCCCCGATCCCAGGGGGGATTGCCGATGCCCAATCGCTCTAAAATGCCGACGGTCACTTGAGTTAGTTTTTGCTCCGAGCCTTCAAAGACAATAATGCGATCGGGACTGCTGCTGACAATTTCGTCGGTGGATAGCTCGTAGGTACTAATTAACTGATCTGGAATCCGGGGCAGTCCCAGGGAAGCAATCAAAATCGTCAGAATTTTGCCATCGGGGTCCACCCTAAAGCCCCTGACTTTCCCCAATAATTCTCCCGTTTCCGTGATCACTTCACAATTAATCAACGGACTAAAGGCGGTCACATCCACATCGTCATCTAAAACGGAGTCGTTTTCCACCAGAATGACATCGCCAATCTGCTGGACATCCCGCATCAGCATGGTTTGTTCAATGTTAGAAACCACACCCGTCAGAGCACTCTCCTGGAGGCCCAATGCCACAACCTCACGCCGATCAATATCGACCCACAGTTGAGAAACAACCCCAAGGCGTTTCCCAGAATCACGGGTGATTACTTGCGTTCCAACCAGGTCAGATCGTTGAAAAGATTGTTCAGAGGTCATAGTCGAGTCCTGTATCTCGTGTGTCTTGGACGGAAAGATACGGTGCGCCAAGGCGCAAGTCAATCGCGTATCAATACTGAGGTATCCCCATATTAACAGGGTGGCGATCGCTCTCAACGGGTCAAGCCCTACCAAATTTTCCTGGATTCATGGAGGGATATCACTACATCCCCATCCCCGATTCCAACCATGGGGATGGATCGACCTCGTTGCTGTGTTGACCGCCGTGGTGAGGCTGTGGTGAGGCTGTGGTGCCGCTGTTGTGATTTAGGCGACTCAGTGGAAACAAATATGGTAATGTTAAGGAATATAACAGCTCTCCCTGTTCCCCATGACTCAATCTCCCCATCCTGTTCGGCGGCGTTCTCCCGTAAGCAAGCGCGATCGCTCTGATTCGTCCGTATCTGGTGTCACAACCCCCGGTTCCATCTTGCGTCCTCCTGCAACTAAGGCTAGTTCTGAATCGGATCGCTATGATCCGTCGGAAGGGGCGATCGCGTCCTTTCATAACAAACGGGGAACCCGCATTGTCGTGATTGGTGCGGGAATTGGTGGATTAACAGCGGCAGCCCTGCTAGCCCATCGAGGCTATAGCGTGTTGGTGGTGGAACAAGCGGCGGTGGCCGGAGGCTGTGCGTCTACGTTCAAGCGTCGGGGCTTTACCTTTGATGTGGGAGCTACCCAAGTGGCAGGCTTAGAACCGGGGGGCATCCATCACCAGATTTTTAGTGAGCTAGGGATTTCCCTGCCGGAGTCCCGGCCTTGTGATCCCGCCTGTGCCGTATTTCTGCCGGGGGAGACTACGCCGATTAATGTATGGCGTGATCCCGATCAGTGGCGTAAGGAACGGTTGCGGCAATTTGGCGATAGTGAACGGTTGTGGGACTGTTTTGCGGGCTTGTTTGACGCGAGTTGGGCTTTTCAACAACGAAATCCGGTGTTACCACCCCGTAATGTTTGGGATTTTTGGCAACTGTTTACAGCACTTCGTCCGGGTACCTTACGAACCGTTCCCTATGTTTTTTCTACGGTGGGGCAGCTACTGAAGCGGTTTCGGTTAGCCGATGATCAACGGCTGAAGGCGTTTTTGGATTTACAACTCAAGCTCTATTCCCAGGTGGATGCTGATGAAACAGCGGCGTTGTATGCCGCTACAGCCCTAGCGGTTTCCCAAGAACCCCAGGGACTCTTCCACTTGGAGGGCAGTATGCAGGTATTGAGCGATCGCCTCATCCAAGCTATCCGCCAAAAAGGGGGCCGTATTCTCACCCGTCAATCGGTTCAGCATATTTGTACTTACCGCAATCAAGCCACCGGGTTGGCTATCCGCAACTTAAAAACCTACGAAGATTGGGAAATTGATGCTGATTATGTCGTGGCCAATGTCACGGTCCAAAATCTGGTGCAATTAGTGGGTCAGGCGTTGCCCCCAGCCTATAAGAAACGGGTGAAGCAGTTGCCCCCTGGTTCTGGGGCGTTTGTGGTGTATTTAGGGGTGACTCAGGCGGCCATTCCCGATGATTGTCCGCCTCACCTCCAATTTTTGTATAACTACGATGACCCGATTGCTGAAAATAATTCCCTGTTTGTTTCGGTGAGTCGTCCCGGTGATGGGCGAGCACCAGAGGGTTGTGCCACTATTATCGCGTCTACGTTTACCGATGTGGAACTGTGGCGACAAACTAGCCATCCGTCCGAGGACTATAGAACAGAAGACTACCACCGCTTAAAGCAACGGTATATGCAGTCGGCGATCGCCCGCCTCAATGACTTCTTCACCCTGAATGAAGCCACTATCCTGCATCAAGAAGCGCCACCCCCCTAACCTTTCAGCACTACACCGCCCGAAAAAATGGCATGGTTGGCGGCATTGGCCAACGGATTCCCACCTTTGGACCCTTTGGTTTTGCGAACCGCACTCCGGTGAAAAATCTGTGGCTAGTGGGAGATTCCACCCACCCCGGTGAGGGCACCGCTGGAGTCAGTTACTCGGCCCTCACCGCCGTTCGCCAAATTGAAGCGGCCCAACGCCGTTAATTCTCTTTATTGTAGGGATGTGTAAATAAAAAATGGAGCGTTGATGATGACCCATCCGATTGACCTGTATTACTGGCCGACTCCGAACGGCAAGAAAGTTTCAATTATGCTGGAAGAAGTGGGGTTGGCCTACAATGTCCATCCCATCAATATTTTAGCGGGGGACCAGTTCAAACCGGAGTTTTTACAAATTAGTCCCAACAACAAAATTCCGGCAATGGTGGACCCAGATGGTCCCGGTGGGGACGCGATCGCCCTGTTTGAGTCCGGTGCCATTCTGCTGTATTTGGCTGAAAAAACGGGACAGTTGATGCCGAAGCTGGAACGCGATCGCTACACCGTGCTTCAATGGCTCATGTTTCAAATAGGCGGCATCGGTCCCATGTTGGGTCAAGCCCACCATTTTCGCAAATATGCCCCGGAGCCTATTCCCTACGCCGTCAATCGCTATACCAATGAAGCCGGACGGTTATACAGCGTCTTAGATCATCGGTTAAATGAAGCGGAGTATGTGGGCGGTGACTATTCCATTGCGGATATCGCTATCTATCCCTGGTTGGTGTCCTATAAAGACCAAGGCCAGTCCCTAGAGAATTTTCCCCATGTCAAGCGGTGGTTTGAGGGGGTAAGCGATCGCCCTGCGGTGCAGCGAGGTCTAGCGGTGGGCAAAGAGGCCAGTGCCAACGCCCAAATAGACGATGCGGCGCGGGAAAATATGTTTGGCTCCAAGCAATACCAGCCTAGGGTTTAGGGATCTGCCAATGGAGGCAATTGGGCGATGCTAGGGAAAACCCATCAGTTCCCGCACCCAATGGGCAGTGGCCGGAGCCAACAACACACCGTTGCGGTAGTGGCCTGTGGCTAGAATGACCTGTTCGTAGCCATCAAGCCGTTCCACAATGGGGGCCGGACGACCGAAGGGGCGGGGGCGTTCTCCCGACCATTGTTCAACCACCGTTCCTTGGGCGAGGCGGGGATAGAGGGCGATCGCCCCCTGCCATACCACATTCAATAACTCGGCATCAGCCTTGACCATCCCCGCTTCATCGGGAAATTCCACCGTAGCTCCCACCCAGTAATCTTTTGCCCCTAGGGGCACGACATGGATATCATGGCCAGTAATCACGGGTTGAAAAGGGGGAGTAATCGCCTTCGGTAAACGAATCCGCAGGGCTTGCCCCAATACGGGGCGGATATCCAACGGAGTCGGACTCGTTTGGGTCAGCGGGGGAGTGCCCACTCCTGCCGAGAGGATTACCCAGTCAGCCTCAAATGATTGGCCGGTCGTATGGACCGGGTAGGGCGGCTGGGCTAGGGTTCCAGATGAGGGTGAAGCGGCAAATTCTTCCACCCCGGCATCAAAATGAAACTGAACCCCTCGTTTTTGACTAGCGACCACTAGGGCGTGGGTCAGTGCCGCTGGGTCAATTTGCCGATCCTGAGGGGAATAAATGGCCCCGGTGATGGTGTAAGGCCCTGCGGCGGTGGGGAGATTATGGCCCACCAGCGGACATTTTTCCACCAACGTTTTGAGATCCCAAATTTCCAAGGGCCACCCTTGTTTCTGCCGCACGGACTGAAGGGTTTGCCACTGGTCCATGTCATCGTCGTCAAAGGTGAGCCGGACTATCCCCGCTCGATTACAGGGCACCGCTTGTCCGGTTAAGGTTTCTAGCTCTGGCAACCAGGCCGCATACTGGCGCAGGCTTAGTTCCCGTAACCGCCATCCCCGTCCCTTGATTTTGTGGCTAATGGCTCCCATTAAAATCCCTAGGGCGGCTCCGGTGGCCCCTTGGGCCGGGGGTTGGCGGTCGAGTACGGTAATTTCCAACCCTTCAACGGTGCTTAACTCGTAGGCGATCGCGGCCCCCACAACTCCACAGCCCACAATTACCACTCGCCCCACGGTGTCACCTCCATACTGCTCCAGATGCTAGGGTTCCATTTTGAGTACAATGAATCATGCCATAGATTGGGTATAGATTGGGTCAAGAGGAAGGAGAGAACGATGGTCATGATCAGCAATCGGTTGCGGGCTGTATGGAACAGGTTTCAGGCTGGAATTAGCATCACCGCTGTCGGGGTGTTTAAACCACGACGATGGCGTTTCCTGCTGGCATCAGTGGTGGGTGTGATCGCGGTTACTCTGCTTGCCACCACTGCTTGGGCCTACACCGTGACCATTTCCCCTGCTGTCCCAAAACTAGGGGATACCATCTCGGTGCGGATTCAATCCCAGCCGGGAATGGATGAGCCTCCCACGGTCACGATGAATGGCACCACCTACCCCAGTTACCCCATGCCCGGTGGGTATTTTCGCGCCATGATACCCACTAATCCCCTGGATAGGCCGGGGGGCTATACCGTGCAAGTGAATGGAACGGAGGGGGCGCGGACGTTGGATCTAGAATTGGGCGATCGCAGCTTCAACACCCAATGGATTACCATCGCACCTAGTCAGTCAAGCCTTGGGACCGATTATGAATTCGAGCGGATTGGGGCCTTCAAACAAATCGTATCCCCGCAAAAATACTGGAATGGGCCGATGGTACGCCCCAGTGAGGGTCGGATTAGTTCGGCCTATGGCAACCTCCGGTATTACAATGGCGTATTTGCCGAGGACTATTACCATCGGGGCGTGGATTATGCCGCTGCCAATGGTTCTCCTCTCTATGCCCCGGCTGCGGGTTATGTTCGCCTGGTGGGACGGGTCGCGGATGGGTTTGAATTGAACGGTAACACCGTCGGCATCGACCATGGGCAAGGGGTGCTCAGCATTATGATTCACCTGAGTCGAATTGATGTACAGGAAGGGGATTTTGTCCAGGCAGGGCAGGTGGTAGGGACCATGGGGTCCACCGGATTTGCAACGGGACCGAATCTGCACTGGGGCTTGTATGTCAACGGGGTTGCGGTCGATCCCGTACCCTGGCGCTTTGATGGCGTTGAGTAAGCGGCAGATTCCTGAAGTCTCTACGGGGCATTGGCTAGGGTTACGGTGAAATGGGTCCAGCCATCTTGACTGGAGACGGTGATGGTTCCCTTGAGTTGCTGGACCAGTTTTTCTACGAGGGCTAGCCCCAGTCCGGTTCCGCCTTGTTTCCAGGGGTCGGAGTGGGGAACCCGATAAAATTTGTCAAAAATATGGGGCAGTTCTGAGGCTGGAATCTCAGCTTGGTTGCTAATGATGAATTGAATCTGGCGATCGCCCTCCGCCCTAATCTTGACCCGAATATCGTGGTTTGATGGGGTATACTTGCAAGCATTGTTAATTAACTCCGCCACAATCCGTTCCAACACATTAAAATCTGTTTTCAGGGTCGTGAGAGCCTCGGCACAATCAAGCTTGAGTTCTTGCTGGTGAGTGGAAACGCGGGAATAAAACGGCTGGAGCACATCCTCTAACCACGGGACAATGGGTAATATTTTGGGGGCGATCGCATAGGTAGATTGCTCTAACTTTTGTAAATCCAGCAAATCATTAATCAAGTTTGCTTCTCGCTGGGATTCGGTCTCTAAAATATGAATATATTGTTGCCGTTTGTCTTCAGTTTTGGCATTTTTTAGCATATGGACTGCCATTTTGACGTTGGAAATGGGAGTCCGTAACTCGTGGGAAACCGTACTCAAAAACTCATCTTTGAGCCGATTCAGTTTTTCCAACTCATGGACTTGGCTTTGGGATGCTTCGTAGAGTCGGGCTTGACGGATGGCGATCGCACATTGACTAGCAACCTGCTGCACGAGTCGAATTTCATACTCATTAAACATATGTTCCTGGCGATCAATCAGCCACAAATCCCCTAGAACCGTTTCACCACCATCGGCACCGCCATCCGGGTCCACAAAAATCGGACAGGCTAAAAGGGCCACCTGTCCCCGTTCCGGGTTGGGAATCAAGGAACAAAATTGAAATGAATATCCTTTTTTGAGCTGGTTATATATTTCAGGGAACCGATCCATCTGGGCTACTTTGCCCCGATAAGCGGCAATGTAGTTAGTATATTCATAGGAAATCGTGGAAGTACCTTTCTCCCAATCGTAAAGAGCCGTATTACATCCACCAATGCGTAAAACCGTAGAAAGTTCCCGCACCACGGTTTGGAGAATTTTACTCTCATCAAGGGAGTCCCGCACCTTGTCCGTGATCCGTTTGAGAGCTGATTCAAACTCTGTAGCCTTCAGGACTTGGGAGCTTTTCGTTTGCACGGCGGCGGCAAGTTGTTGATTTTCCTGTTGAACATTGGCATAACTTTCATGCACTTCATTATTTTGGGATTTCAACTCTAGCTCCACCTGGAGGCGATCGGTAATATCCGTAATGGTCCAATAAATACTGTGGGCCGGATAACCCGAATGTTGCAATACGGTGGCGGTTAGCCGCACCCAGCGTTGCTCTCCATTGGCACTAATCACCCAGGTGTCTAAGGGGTGGGTTGTCGCTGTCGGGGTTTGATTTAAGGAGGTTAGATAGTCCAAAACGTGCCGAGACGATTCTGGTGAAATGTAGGATAGGAGCGATCGCCCCACACTCAGCCCTTTATCAAGCTGTTCCCCAGGTTTCGACTCCATCGTTCCCTGTTTCGGGGTATGGCCATTAGGGAGGCGATCGCCAGGGTCGTGACATAGATTATTGCTAATGGCATAGTAATTTTTCTTAAAGTCACTCATTCCGTGGTTGAGTAAGGCCAATGCAGCCCAGTTCAGATCGTAGATGATCCCTTTATCATTAGTCATTAATAGGCTACTAGGGGATTGATCAAATAGATATTGGTAGTGCTGGGAGTGAACCGCAACCTCTCGGTAAGAATCGACCAACGTATCATGATAATCCCGCAGTTCATCCGTCGTGCCCTGGAGTTTGGCCAGGGTATTGGACAATACTTGAAAGACTTCGGTAATGCTCTCCTGGGAAACAGGATAATTATGCATGGCGGACTGTAGCAAGTTTGCCAAAGATTGCTGAGATCTGAGCGGTTCTGAGTTAGACTGATTCACTACCTTACCTCTGATGGGCTACCTCCAGTAATGGTTCATAACGACGACTGTACTCTGGTTAGAGTTGGAATGGTTCCATATTCCTCAATAGACGCTTGACCTAATTAACAATGGGGTAGCCCCATATCCCTTAATAGACGCTTGACCTAATTAACTATTATGTTGCGGTGTAGTTGCAATATGAAAAGACATTTTTAGGAACTTGGCCGAAAATAAGGTACTAGTGGAGGGATCACAGGCAGCACGCGCCGCCCCTCATCCGGTATCTTTTCTTCTTACCTGTCCTTAATCTAGCGATGTGTAGCAATGTTCAAAACTGGGAAGTAGGGGAAGAGGCATTACCTGCAACCCTACCATGCTTAATCGTTGCACACAGTGCTGTATTATCCCTAGTCCCAGAGAGTAGCTGCAATATGTGGGAAAATTACCCATGGAATTGGGCTTCAACATCTTTTCGGCTGGGTATATCTTCATAATAATGCCGACTTCTTTAAATCTTTCATGCGTAATTATGCGTATTTTCCGTAGTTATGGCTATTTGTAGGATGGACCGATCGCACTCCACCAACTAGGCAAGACTTCTTAGGTTAACTTACCAAGGGTTGCCAATCATGGTGAATGCAGACCAATAAAATGGATGGGACATATCCACACTGAAAGTCCCCCCCGTGTTGCTATTTTCCGGCAGGAAGATGGTTGCACCACGAGCATTCCGCAACATATTTCCTTCCACAGCAACCTCTCCTCGAATCATGGCCAGTTGGGCTTGGCGGAGGGCCTCGGCTTTAATGGGGGTTTGGCGAAGTTGACGATAAAACTCTGTGGTAAGTCCGAGCGCCCCAGCATCACTGACGTACCACAGACTCGCCATGACTGACTTAACCCCTGCTTGTAGGGCTAGACCCGCAAATCCTAGCTCCGCATCTTCATCCCCTAGGGCGGTACGGCAAGCGCTCAGAACCAGTAATTCTACTGGGGGATTATGCAGACCTAGTTCTCGCAGTTCGTTGAGTCGTAGTTGGCGATCGCCCAGTTGGAGATAGGAATTCTCTGGCGATCCAGCTTGAAACTCGCCGTGGGTGGCCAAGTGAACAATACCATAGGGTCGCTGTTGACGCTGGAATTTGAGATTATCCATCGTAAATTGGTCATTGAGGAAATAGGCTCCATTTTGCCAAACCTCTTCCGCGATGATTTGGAGTTCCAGGGGAACTGCGGGTAAGGGAGCTTGATGATCAAACTCTGACGCGCCCATGGCTAGAATCCCTAAGTCCCGACTGTCCACATAGCGGGTGTCTGTCAGACTGAGGCTGGGCATGATGCCGACGCTGTAGCGCTCAATCAGGAATTGCTCCCCATCATGGAGGGCAGCAATGGGAAGCGATCGCAAGCCGCTATCGAGAATAAAGGTCAGATTTTCAATCCCAGCGGCAGCGAGGTCGGCTTCTAGGGGCGCAACTAACCATTGATAGAGGGTACGGGCACTGCTGAGATAGCGATCGCCGTTGCGGTGGACTGGACTGGTGATGTCGCTTTGAAACTGCCGTACCATTCGTTCCACTTTGTCACGGGTAACATCAGGAAAATGGATACGGATCGGATCGCCATTTGTAGTCACCAACATCAGTTCCAATTCATCGGTTCCCTGGGGGCCATGGTAAGCAAAATCGGGAGCCATGCTGGGAATATCAGAGGTTGAGGAATCAGTTGTTTGGGCTTCGGTTAAAGCTGGTAAAAATAGGGCATAAATTAAAGCAGGTTGGATTCCCGTTGCGGTTTGTACTTGCTGTAACTGATTTTGGGCCTCAATTACCCCAATGGGAGGGATACCAAATTCGGTACCGAAGTGTCTGGAATAATCATTGGTGATTTCGCCCTCTAGATCATTGACGGGATCGAGGCGAATATCAGGCTGAAGTTCAGGATCGGTCAAATTGGGATTGATGATTAGGGCCAAGCTACTGTTATCAGTCTCACTATCGGGCTGGAGCGGCTCTAACCCATCAGAGATAAGGCGATCGGGATCGATCAAAGGATCGTCTGAATTTGGAGGAGTACTGGGATCACTGGGCTGGTCCCCCGGTGGATTGTCTGGGGGGGGCTGGGAACTTCCATCCCCAGGATCGCTTGGTGGTGGGGTGGTGGGATCGGGAGTCGTCGGATCGGGAGTCGTCGGATCGGGAGTCGTCGGATCGGGAGTCGTCGGATCGGGAGTCGTCGGATCGGGAGTCGTCGGATCGGGAGTCGTCGGATCGG
>JAYKIC010000399.1:0-6371 GCA_035284985.1 Leptolyngbyaceae cyanobacterium | reverse complement strand
AGCGATCGACACTACCAATGCGATTGAATCGTTGAATATGACTCTCCGTAAGCTCTTGAGAAATCATCGTTCCTTCCCAACTGATGAATCACCCATGAAAGTCATCTATTTGGCGATCGCCAATCTCTCCAAAAAATGGACGATGCCAATTCGAGATTGGAAAACGGCCTTAAATCCCTTTGCTATTGAATTTGAAGGCAGGTTTCCACTGTAATATTCCTCTCTTGACACAAACTACTTTACAAACCCCATAGTAGGGGCGATCGCTCATCCTCCGCCTTCTCACTCGCCGCTTGGGAGAATTGCCAGAAACAACAGTGGAACAAATCAACGCTTTGCCAATAGATGCATTGGAGTCTTTGGGGGAGGCACTGCTGGATTTTGACAATAGAAACCTGGATGATTTGCACCAGTGGTTAACTGAGTATCAAAACCAGACCGGGGAGTAGCCTATCTCGATATAATAGGTTTTGCCCATCCACCTCATATGTTATCCATGACAGCCACCTTATCCTCTCACCCATCCCAACAGGAGCCTGACGATATTGAGCGCATCTTTAATAACTTGGTGCAACTAGTCATTCAGGAAACCCGCTCGGAATCATCTACTCTAAAAATCGCTACCCACCCAGCCTATCAGCAAATTATTGGTCTGGGACAACCCGCTATTCCACTGCTGCTGAGAGAACTAGAACGAAAATCAGGACGATGGTTCTGGGCATTGAAAGCTATTAGCCGGATTGA
This sequence comes from Leptolyngbyaceae cyanobacterium, assembly GCA_035284985.1. Lineage (GTDB taxonomy): Bacteria > Cyanobacteriota > Cyanobacteriia > CAKZMO01 > CAKZMO01 > JAAHGY01. Next base: position 5,627 of record JAYKIC010000399.1, on the reverse strand, counting down.
TCCAGTGGAACCATCTGATCGAGGTAAGACTCGTAAAATGATTGATGCATGGATGCAGTGGGGAATTGAAGCGGGATACAAATGGTAGGCAACGATGCGTGGAATAGTTATGCACGGGAAAATTTGGAGAAACAGTTTCCAAAACTCACTCCTAGCAGCTATGCTTTGACCAGCCCAGATACGATTGACTATAACTGCGTTGCTTGGGCGGCGGAAAGTGATGAAGAATGGTGGTGGCCTGACCCAATGGAACAAGAATATTGGCCAGATGGGATACCCAGAGAGGAAACGCTATCGGCCTTTATTGCCGCTTTCAGAACCATTGGCTATGAGTCCTGCGATAGCAGTGCGTTAAAACCAGAAATACAAAAAATTGCCATCTATGCTGATGCTCAAGGCATTCCCAGACATATCGCTAGACAATTGCCAGATGGACAGTGGACCAGCAAGATTGGTCAGTGTGAGGATATTCAACACCAAATATTGGATGTCTTGACTGGTAGCGCTCCTGCCTATGGTAAAGTAGTTCAAATCATGCAGAAGCCTATAAATTAAGGTTTCCAAACAGAGGGCTAAAAGCAAGGGAGTCTAACCCTAGCAGGACAGCGGAACCTAGTGGGGGGCGAGAACCACCCGAAAACCAATACTGCTGCTCCGATAGACGGGATCACCGAGGTCGCGATAGGCAGACCGACACTTCCCCGGATTGCTGCGCCAAGACCCGCCGCGTGTGACTCGCCTATGATTACTTTGCAGAGTGTTCTCCTGCCATGCACTGCCATCGGTAGGGGTACCCTTATAATTCTCATGCCAGGGGTCTTGGCACCACTCAAACACATTGCCGTGCATATCACAGAGGCCAAAGGCGTTGGATACACCAAAGGAGCCGACAGATGTAGTTTCCTCCCGATATATCCCCTTGGGGCCATCGCCATAAGAGCCAGACCACCCCTGTTCTTTCCAATCTGTTCCACGGTAATTGGCTAGGTCGGTGGTAATCGTTTCACCGAAATGGAAGGGGGTTGTGGTACCTGCCCGACAGGCATATTCCCACTCGGCTTCAGTTGGGAGACGATAATTAAATCCGGTGTGCTGGCTGAGGCGCTGACAAAATTCCACCGCATCCTCCCAAGACACCTGCTCTACAGGCAATTGATTTCCTTTAAACTGCGATGGGTCTGAGTTCAACTCCCGATTGACCTGGGGATAACCTGCGACAATCCGCCATTCTGCCTGGGTTACGGGATACTGCCCCATCCAAAAGCCTGATACTTTCACTCGATGCTGTGGCCCCTCTGATTCAGTTCGCTCTAGCTCGTCCTCTGGCGACCCCATCAGAAATTCTCCTGATGGCACTTTCACCAGAACCAAGCTCACCGCTTCGCTCAAGGGCTGGCTCACCGACAACACACTCGACTGTTCTCGGCGAATATGGACTCCGGATTCAGTTTGGATAGAGGGTGATGTCGGCATTTTTATACAATCAGATTTTATTCAATTATTCTCTGTTGAAAGCAAAAACAAAAGGGCAAAAGGCAAAGGGAGTCATGGGGGGGCGAGGACCACCCGAAAACCGAAAGAGTAGGAACGAATGTCAGGAGCGTAGAGGCTGCGAGAGGCAGACCGACAGTACCTCGGACGGCTGCCCCAAGACCCGCCGCGAAGCACACGTCTATTACTTTGTGAGGGGTTCTCTAGCCACGGACGACCATCGAGGGGGGCACCCTCATAATTCTCATGCCAGGGGTCTAAGCACCATTCCCACACATTGCCATGCATATCGCAGAGGCCCCAAGGGTTGACCATCTCAAAATGGTCTACTGGGGTTGTTTCTTTCCGATACTTTCCGTTTGGTCCTCGGCCATAGGTGTAATTGCCATCGTAGTTGGCGATGTCGGTGGTTATGGTTTCACCACAATAGAAGGGGGTTGTGGTGCCAGCACGGCAAGCATATTCCCATTCCGCTTCGCTGGGCAGACGATAGTTTCGTTTAGTGCGATGACTCAATCGAGCGCAAAATTCTTTGGCCTGGTACCAGCTCACCTGCTCCACAGGGCGGCGGTCACTATCGTCTTTATCACCAAATCCAGAAGGGCTAAGAGGAAACTCAACCTTGGAATCAACCGGGTCAAAGCCTGCGACTTGTCGCCACTGCGCTTGGGTCACAGGATAGCGTCCCATCAAGAAGGTGGACAGGGTAACATCGTGCTGTGGGCCTTCGCTTTCGTTTCGCTCTTCCTCATCAGCCGGAGACCCCATTGTGAAGGTGCCACCTCGGATCAATACCATTTCTAAACGCTGGCCGTCGCCTAGGTCTTCAAAGAAGCGTTTACTCCTATACTGACGGGTTTGATGCGTTAGAACGGCCATTGGGGGACACACTCCAGGACAATACAAGTGGGGCAAACTGCCCTCAGATTAATCGATTTTCAACTATTATTAAACTGAGGTTACGCAAACAAACGGGCAACCTCACAACTGAACCCAGACAGGAGGGGGGATGTCATGCGATCGCCCACCAGAAATGTGGCGGTCAAAACCAATTGGGCTTGGCTACGGCAATACACTTCCATCCGCTGAGCAATGCGATCGCATATCCAATATTCCTGCACCCCTTGAACAGAATAGAGCTTGAGCTTGGCAGAACGGTCCCGATCCTCATTCAGCTTACCCGGTGACAATACTTCTACCACCAATTCGGGTGCCCCGTGAAAATGTCCAGCCTCATCCTGGATTTGGGCCGCCCGGTCATGGCTGATCCAAATCACATCCGGGATGACGTTATCCGCATCGGAGAAGATCACCCCCGGCATGATGGAGGGTTCCCCTAAGCCACTGTCCAGTGACCAGCTATCGAGGACGGCAAAGATACGGCCAGCGACCTGTTGATGTTTATGGTGGGGCGATCGAATCACGTACAATGCTCCATCAATAATTTCGTGGTGAACCCCCTCATTCTGGGGCAACGCGGCAATATCGTGAATCGTCCATCGAACCTGGCCTACAGCCTGAGTCATGGCAGTCTCCTGTTACAGTGGCGGATGTTGGATATTTGTGATGAACTCTAAACGGGTAACGCCAGGAAGAAAGGCAGAAGCTAGCGGTCAAGAAACCACATATTCAGTTAATTTACGCCGCTCCACAGACTTAAACGCCAAGACAATGTGCTCTTTAGGAATCCCTGCGGCTTCCAACTCATAGGCAATGCCATCCTCACTACCGTCGTGCTGAATCCACACTTTACCATCAACCAAATCTAAATGAATAAAAGGGCCATAGATGCGCTTTTTACCTTGCCATCCCGCTTCCAGCAACAGGTAGTGATGATTTTCCCGGTCAAAAATAAGTTCCTGAACAATGCCGTCTTCTGGACCAATGAAATTGGCATAATCTTGCAGCACTTTTTCGACAATTTGGACATATTTTGTCAAGGAATCCATTGGACAATTTCCTCTTGATTAGCGTTAAAGGTAATGAGGCGAATCACTTGATCTTCCAACAAAACTTGCCCCACCTCTTCCTCAAAAACCGATTCATACACTTCGTCGGGTAAAGCTTTTGACTTCTACAGCGATCCGTTCAGCTTCTCGCTGGGCCGCAATTAGGCGCTCTCCTCCTAGGTCGATGTAGAGCTTTTTGCAGGTCATCCGAATGGTGAACGGATTATGGGTAATCGTCCAGCCATCTTTGGCCAAAGCCAATTTAATCGTATTGTGGTAGAGATCTCTAGCTGGCATAGCCTGTATATACTCATTGGGTAAAATAGTATATCTGTTCATTTCAAGACTGGCAAAGCCAAGCACTCATTCAAGTGAGACGAGGGAGTCTGGTAGCGCAAAATATCCAGGTTGGTGTTGACCACTTCCAGGCGATAGGCGCGATTTTTGGTGAGGTATCGCGCCTGGACTAAACCCTCTAGCATTTCATACAGTTGAGCAATCATCCGCTCCCCTAATCCAAACCGATGATCTTTGGGTAATCGATTCAGAATGGGGATGTACCACTTGATTAAATCGTAGACTTTCTGAATAACGGGTAGTTCTTGTGTTCCGTGCTGCATGGTTCCCTTCCGATCACAAAGAAAAATAAGCTATCGCCTTTTTATTTTTATTTTTCAGAATAAAATAGAGTTTTTAGACTTGTTTTTTAGCGACAAAATAAAAATAAGCCTTGTTTATCTTCTCAAGAAAGCAAAAACAAGAGGGCAAAAGGCAAGGGAGTCATGGGGGGGCGAGGACCACCCGAAAACCGAGCCTGTTGAGACGAATGACAGGAAAGTAGCGGTAGCGATAGGCAGACCGACAGTACCTCGGAGAGTCGAACCAAGACCCGCCGCGATAAACACGACTATTACTTTGTGAGGGGTTCTCCAGCCACGGACGGCCATCGGGGGGGGCACCCTCGTAATTCTTGTGCCAGTCGTCTTGGCACCATTCCCACACATTGCCGTGCATATCGCACAGGCCAAAATCATTGGCTACACCGAAGTGATCCACATCCACTGTTTCTTGTCGATAATCCCCTGGTTCACCAGGTCCATACACTTGTGTGGCATCGTAATTGGAGTATTTTGCAGAGAGGGTGGGGCCAAAGTGGAATGGGGTGGTGGTTCCCGCTCGACAAGCGTATTCCCATTCCGCTTCGCTGGGGAGGCGATAGGTGCGGCCTGTGTGTTGCGTGAGGCGCTGACAAAACTCCAGGGCATCGTTCCAACTCACTCGCTCTACCGGACGGCGACTCCCCTTAAATCTTGATGGATCTGGATCTAGTTCTTGCTTGACTTGAGGGAAGCCAGCCACCACACGCCATTCTTGCTGCGTGACGGGGTATTGCCCCATCCAAAATTCGGGGACGCTGACGCGATGTTGGGGGCCTTCGGAAGAGAATCGCCCTTGCTCATCGTCAGGAGACCCCATCATAAACGTCCCTGCCGGAATCCGAATTAGCTCCAGTAGCACACCCTCACCCAGACGCTCTTGGGCACAGGTGACAGTAGTCGAGCCTCGTTCTTCTCTGAGCCTGGGTTGAGTAGAGGGTGTAGCCATTTTTATACAAAGGAAGAGTATTTATTTTATCTGAAGAAAGCAAAAACAAGAGGGCAAAGGGCAAGGGAGTCATGGGGGGGCGAGGACCACCCGAAAACCAAGATTGAAGCTCTGAAAGCCGGGATAGCTGTGGAAGCGAAAGGCAGACCGACAGATCCCCGGATTGCCGCCCCAAGACCCGCCGCGTATCACACGTCTATTACTTTGTGAGGGGTTCTCCAACCACGGACGACCATCACCATCAGGGGGGGCACCCTCGTAATTATCATGCCAGGGGTCTAAGCACCATTCCCATACATTGCCATGCATATCTGACAAGCCAAAGACGTTGGCATGATTAAACTCAGTGACCGGAGTGGTTTCACCTCGCCCCTCTCCTGTAGGGCCATTGTTGTAGGCACTGCCATTGTAGTTGGCAACCTCAGTCGTAATCATGGAACCAAAGTGGAATGGCGTGGTGCTTCCGGTTCGGCAGGCATATTCCCACTCCGCTTCACTGGGCAAACGATATTGATACTGCCGTGGCTCGGATGATTGCTCATCGAAATAGGCATTGAGGCGCTGACAATACTCGACGGCTTC